>JASJAX010000081.1 GCA_030066755.1 Acidimicrobiia bacterium | reverse complement strand
GCTCGTGGCTCGTGGCTCGTGGCTCGTGGCTCGTGGCTCGTGGCTCGTGGCTCGTGGCTCGTGGCTCGTGGCTCGTGGCTCGTGGCTCGTGGCTCGTGGCTCGTGGCTCGTGGCTCCTGGCTCGTGACCGCCCAAACACCGTCTGGGCTCCGACAGTTCCGTCACGATCCCGTCACTCAGGCTTCGTGAACCCGATAGGCTCCGCCCGTGCTTCTCGCCTCGATACCGTCACCCTCGTTCAACGAGATCTCGATCGGCCCGCTGGACATCCACGTCTATGGCCTCCTGATCGGGATCGGCGTCGTCGTTGCGGCTGTCACCATGACGCGCCGCTATGCCGCATGGGGTGGCGATCCCGACATCCTCGAGCGGGTCATCGTCTGGACGGTGATTCTCGGGTTCCTCGGCGCCAGGGCTGCGTATGTGTCAACGCACCTCGGCCGATTCGAGGGCCGCTGGTATGCCGTCTTCTTCATCTGGGAGGGTGGCCTGGCGTTGTTCGGCGGACTCACTGCAGGTGCCGTCACTGCGGTCACGATGCTGCGCCGGATCGGCGGCGACCCCTGGGCCTTTCCCGACGCCGGTGCGGTCGGTCTGCCGTTGGCGCAGGGCATCGGCCGGTGGGGGAACTACTTCAATCAGGAGTTGTTCGGTACCCCGACGGACTTGCCGTGGGCGCTGGAGATCGACCCGGCGAATCGACCCGACGCCTATCTCGATGCCGAGACCTTCCACCCGACGTTCCTCTACGAGTCGCTGTGGAACATCGGGCTGCTCGTCCCGCTCGTCCTCTGGCTCGAACGTCGCGGCAAGCTGGCTCGCGGCTCGTCGATCGGTTTGTACATGGTGCTCTACGGGACCATCCGCTACCTGACCGAGCTGGTGCGAACGGACACCACATTCCGACTGCTCGGTGTCTCGCGCAACGGGTGGGTTGCGTTCTTCGTGGTCCTCGCCGGCGCCGCCCTCATCGTCTGGCGGCAACGGGTCGGCGGCCCCCAGGGTTCGTTCGAGGCGGCACGCGCAGACTCTGGAACTGCCTCGAACTGAGGTACGGGCGCCGCGAGCCGAAGGTTCGGGTCGGGGAAGGTTCCTGCCGCATCCTGGATCACGGTGGTGCCCATCCTCCAGGCTGACTCGATCGACAAGGGTTGTCGTGCCGTGCGGTGGACACCCTCCCCTGGCTGCTGGCGCAGCCTGTCCCCTCCCTGAAAGGGAGGGGGATCCGGGGTCGCGGACTTGCGGCTCTGCTACCCCCGAGCGCTCAAACGTCACGCCGGAGTTCGCTTCCGCGAACTCCGCGACGAGAGGGCCACCCGAAGGTGACCCCCTCGCCCCCCTGCTGTTGGAGGACTTGCGTCCGGTCGACGGCTAGAACTGGCTTCCGGACTGTGCCGGCTGCTCGCTCTCGCCGTTCGTGGAGTGGAAGACCTCGCCGATGGCGGCAACGGATCCGAGGATGCCGCTCATCTCCATCGGGAGGAAGATCTTCGTGGCCTGGCCGTCGGAAATGCCCTGGAGGGCTTCCAGATAGCGGATGGCAATGAGATCCGGTGTCGGGTCGCCGTTGTGGATGGCGCCGAACACTCGCTCGATGGCCTGGCCTTCACCTTCGGCCACCGTGAGCTTCTGGAACTTCTCGGCCTCGGCGACCTGCTTGATGGCTTCGGCCTGGCCTTGTGCCTCGAGGATCCGTGACTCCTTGATGCCCTCGGCGCGGAGGATCGCAGACCGTTTGTCACCCTCAGCTTCGGTAACGAGGGCACGGCGGTCACGCTCCGCCTTCATCTGGCGGTGCATGGCGTCGGTGACGTCGGCCGGGGGATCGATGCGCTGGATCTCGACACGCACGACCTGGGTACCCCAGATGTCGGTGGCTTCGTCGAGAATCTCGCGGAGCTGGGCGTTGATGGTCTCACGTGATGTGAGGGCATCGTCGAGATCGAGGTCACCGACGACGTTACGCAGGTTGGTCTGCGCCAGCTTGGTCGCGGCGAGCACGAAGTTCTGGACCTGGTAGGCGAGCCGCACCGGATCTGTCGCCCGGTAGTAGACGACGGCGTCGACGGTGACGACCACGTTGTCCTTCGTGATGACCTCTTGCGGCGGAACGTCGACGACGATCTCCCGCATGTCGACCCGGCGGATACGATCGATGAACGGCACGATCAGGTGGAGACCCGGATCGAGTGTTTCCCGATACTTGCCGAAGCGCTCGATCAGTCCGGCCTCGTACTGGCGAACGATCTTGAGCCCGAGGCCGACGTAGGTGACGACACCTACAACAATGACGACCAACAGGATGATGAGTCCCACACTGATTCCTTTCTCTCTGTCTCTTCGCTACTTCTCACAAACCTTCTGAGGGGATCCCTCGACCTCGACTGGAGGTCGAGGGATCAGGCGGATCCGTCCAACTCGACGACCAGGCGGGTGCCACGCACTTCGACCACCTTCACCGGGGTTCCGCGATCGATGACGTCGCCGGTCGTGGTTGCTCGCCATTCCTCGGTGTCCATCCGGACCTTGCCGGTGCCTTGGTTCGGGTCGATGAGCTCGGTAACGAGCGCATCCGCTCCGACAAACCGCTTCGCACCCACCGGGTAGGACGGCTCGTGGTCGCTGGCGGCGAATCGCCGAAGCGCCCACAGTGCGACGATCGATGTTGCGAGGAAGGCAACGAACTGCACCCAGATCACAACGTTGAACCAGGCGAGGATTGCTGCAACGAGGGCTCCGGCGGCGAACGGGAGCATGAAGAACCCGGCGGTCAGCATCTCGCCAACAGTCAGGAACAGGGTGAGGCCCACCCAGATCCATCTCCACATCGTCGGGTCGTCCACGGTTTCCTCCTTTGGTCCAAACAGAATCAATGCGACGGTGACGATCGCGATCGGCACGATCCATCCGTAGGCGTAGGCGATGTCGCCCTGGCGTTGCTGGCGCCGCTCCTCGGGAGACTGCGGCGGGTTGAGCGGCGGCGGCAGCCGGTATTCGGATGCCCACGCCTCGGCGAAGTCGGTGACTCGCCGGCCGATGACCGCCGACGGCGCCTTCCCGGCGGCGATCGCCTCGTGCAGGTGCGATTGCAGCTCGGCCTTCATGTCGACCACCGTCGTTGCGGGAACTTTGGTCTTCTGCCAGTACGCCTCGCAGGCAGCGACGATCTCATCCACCGTTCTCGGCTCAGCCACGTTCACCTCCATTCAGCACCGCCTTCACTCCTCTTGACAGGCGCTCCCACTCCTCTTCCCAGGCGGCCAGTTGCTCCCGGCCGGCCGGTGCGATTCGGTAGTACTTGCGCGGTGGTCCCCCGCTCGACTCCACGAAGTAGCCCTCGATGAGATGCTTCTTCTGGAGGCGACTCAGCAGGGGATAGATGCTCCCTTCGCTCACGAGCTCGAGGCCTCGGTGCCCCAGCTTGTCGACCATTTCGTATCCATAGCTGGGCTCCTCGGCGATCAACGCCAAGAGGCACATGTCGAGTACGCCTTTGAGCAGCTGGGAGCTGTGTTCCACTGCGGTTCCGTCTCCGGATCCTGGGTCCGCACGGTCTCGGCCGGGGTCGATGCGGGCAGACAGCCCGCTATTCGGCTTCGACAGGTACCTTGCGTCACCTATCAACTTGCTTACCAAACTACCTTGCAAAGTATCACAGCTGTCCGCACATGTGAAGTGACTATTCGGGGAATGGTCACGGCGGCGGCGTCGAAACGGCCGAAATCACTACTGAGCACCTGTGCTCAATGACTGTCGGATCTGGGTGAAAATCCCTAGGATCTGAACGGAACCGAGAAGGGGATCACGCCGCCGCTTCGAGGGCGTTTTTCGCGCCGTCGGGCGGCACCGCTTCTGCCGCTGTGCGTGGTGATGGTGGCAGGGCCAGATGACGTTCGCCCTCGCGGTAATCGACGTGGGAGTGGGATGTCTCCGGGACGAAGAGGACACCAAGCGACCAGGCGGGGGATCGTCCTCGCTGCCGTCGCTCTCGTCGCCGCCGGGATCCCGTTCCAGCTACCCGGCACGTACGCACCAGCAGCTGAGGCCGGACCTCCCCCTGTTGAGCGATATCTGGTTCCGCTCCCTGAAGAGGACATCCGGACCGGAGCGCTCGCGCTCTACGGCAGCACCGGCGACGACATCCGCACGGTCATCTCGATCACCGGAGCCGTCGACGGCACCTTCATCTACTACGACCACTGGGAGGACGGCTTCGAGGTCGATCTCGCCAATCCGGTCCAGGCGACGAGCGAGCTCTGGGGTGACGGCGACGCCTCCAACGGCGCACCTCCCGGGTGTGCGCTGGACAGTTGCGACACGTTTGGAGCGGGC
Source organism: Acidimicrobiia bacterium (assembly GCA_030066755.1). Taxonomy (GTDB): domain Bacteria; phylum Actinomycetota; class Acidimicrobiia; order Spongiisociales; family UBA5794; genus JASJAX01. The sequence goes on along the minus strand of JASJAX010000081.1, from coordinate 14,215 downwards.
GACAACGCGGCGCTTGCCAACACGATTCCGGCGAACCCACGGATCCAGGCCAACATCTTCTACGACGGCGGCGATCAAATCGGCGCCACCGGCCCTGTTGCCGTGACTCGAGCGGGGTGGCCGATCGATCCGGGGACCCTGCTCGCCGGAGCCGTCGAGGTGTATCCCACAGATGCCTGGGGTACGCAGTATGAGGTTCCGTTCGGCGTCGACTCCGGGCTCGGTTCCAACTTCCAGTACACCGGGGCGTCGATCATGGCGGCCGCCGGTCCCACCACGGTGCAGATCGACGCGGATGCCGACGCAGTGTTCGAGCAGTCCGTGATCCTCGCCGAAGGGCAGTCGACGCTCGTGTCGAACCTCTCCGAGGGCGCCGGCATCATCTCCAACGGCCCCGTTCAGGTCGACCTCCTCACCGGCGACGTCGGGGCGACCTACGAAGGGCGTTGGTTCGCCCTCTTGCCGACCAACCAATGGGCGACTTCCTACTTCAACCCGGTCGGCACCGTCGTCGGCGACGATCCGGCCACCGCCGTCCTCTACAACCCGGGCGGGTCCGCCCTCACCGTGACGGTGAACTTCCAAGGCGGCTCGACCACGGTCAATGTCCCGGCCGGGAGCACGGCGACGTACACCATGCCGAACTCGGGTGCACAGTTCAGCGCCGGATCGAACTTCTATGCGACCGTCCTCGTCGATTACGACGGCACGACGCACGACTGGGGCTTCACCCTGGTTCCGGAGACACGCCTGTCGACGGCGGCCGTCGTGGGCTGGGGACCCGGTGCCGACGGCACACCGACCCCGGCCACCAACTACAGCCCGGTCTGGGTGACGTCGGAAGGTGCCACCACGCTCTACGTGGACTACGACGGTGATCCGACCACGGGCACGTTGACGGATCCGAACGGCGACCAGTACGACACCGCGGTTCCCCTGGTCGCCTTCGAGTCGGTGCGGTTGCGCGATCCGGCCGACGGGGACCAGACCGGGATGAAGGTGTACACCCTCGACGGCGATCGGATCGCCGTTGCCTACGGTCAAGACCCGCAGGGCGCCCCGGGTGGGACACCGGCGCTGGACCTCGGCACCACGGTCGTGCCGCTGTTGCTCGTTGCGATGGCGAAGCTGGGTTCGCTCGAAGGTGACACGAATGGGAACGGAGCACTCGACCCGGGCGAGTTCATCCGTTACACGGTGACCATCCGCAACGACGGCACGGCGATTCTCGACCCGGCCCAATTCACGGACGATCTCGACCCGAACACGACCTACGTGCCGAACAGCACGACGATCGACGGGGTGCCCTATTCCGATGACGGGGTCACACCGTTCCCCTTCGACGAGGGTGGGCAGAACCTCGGACCGATCGTTCCCGGGCAGGTGCTGATCGTCACCTACGACGTCCAGCTGAACGATCCGCTGCCGCCCGACACCGACTCCATCGTGAACGATGCGCAGTTGAACAGCATCGGGATCTCGATCGAGGGCACTTCGACGTTGCCGGTGTTCGAGCCGTTCCTCGAAGTCACGAAGTCGTCGGACGTACCGGCTACCGGTGCGCTGCCCGGCGATCGCATCACCTATACGGTCGTGGTCGACAACACGTCCGACGCACCGCAGGACGGGTTCACTGTTTCCGATGTGGTTCCAACCGGGACGTCGTACGTCCCTGAGAGCACGTCGGTGACGGGTCCCGTGACGACCGGCGGTACGTACGCCGACGATTTCCAGAGCGGTGGCTACGGCGGCAGCACCGGGAGCATCTTGTGGGTACCGGACTGGACCGACATCGGTGAGGGCAACAACCCGAACGGTGGCGACGTTCAGATCGTGAACCTCGGAGGCAGCTTGCGGCTGCGGATGCAGGACAACGACAACGGAGCGTCCCGGGCCGTTGATCTCTCCGGGTACGACTCGGCGACGATGAGCTTCATCTACGCCCGGAACAGCTTCGAGAATGATGACGACTGGGTGGAGCTCCAAGCCAACGACGGTCAGGGCAGCGGCTGGGTGCCGCTGCAGCGTTGGGAGGGTCCGGCGACCGATCCCGTGTTCCTGCCCCATGCGGAGTCGCTCGATGCGTACCTCACCGCTACTGCCTCCATCCGCTTCATCACGTCGCCCGATCTGAGTGACTTCGACCAGTTCTACGTGGACGACGTCGTCATCACCGCGACGAACACGAATGTCGAAACGCGTACCAACCAGGCGGTCGATCCGACGCCGCTCGTCGACGGGGTGGCACCGAACCTGGTCGTGCCCGCCGATCCGTTCACGCTCGACCCCGGGCAGAGCATGACGATCACCTTCCAGGTCGACGTTGACGATCCGCTGGCCGGTGGCATCACTGAACTGACCAACACGGTGTTCGTGAACTCGGCACAGCAGCCGACGTTCGCCACCGACTCAGTTACCGATCCCGTCGCGTTCCCGGACGTGACGCTCACCAAGTCGCTGCTCTCGAATGCCGACGAGGACGGCTCGGGTGATGTCTCGGTCAACGACACGCTCACCTATCAGTTCGTTGCGGTGAACAGCGGTGACACCGCGCTGACCGATGTCACCATCACGGATCCGCTGGGCGGCCTGTCCGCGCTGTCGTGTACGCCCGCACAGCCGGCGGCGCTCGCCATCGGCGAGTCGCTCACCTGTACCGCGACCTACGTCGTCACCCAGGCGGACGTCAACACCGGCCAGATCGACAACACGGCAACGGTCGATGCGCTGGACCCGGGCGGCAACCCGGTCAACGACACGGACGACGAGACGGTGCCGATCAACCGCATCGCCACGATCACGATCGTCAAGTCGCTGCAGACGCCGCTGGCCGGGATCGGCGTCGGCGATCCGCTCGACTACGACTTCGTTGTCACCAACACCGGCAACGTCGACCTCGACACGATCGTGGTCACCGACCCGCTCGTCGGCGGCACCGTCACCTGTCCGCAGAACACATTGGCGCCGGCCGAATCGATGACGTGCTCGGCGAGCTACACCGTCACGCAGACCGACGTTGACGCCGGACAGATCGCCAACACGGCGACCGTCGATGCGGAGGATCCCGACGACAATCCGGTCACCGACACCGACGATGAGCTCGCCATCCTCGAGCAGAACCCGTCGATCGACCTCGCAAAGAGCCTGCAGTCGAACGCCGACGAAGACGGCTCTGGTGACGTTTCACTCAACGACACGCTGACGTACGAGTTCGTCGTCACCAACGACGGCGACGTGTCGCTCATCAACGTCGCGCTCGATGACCCCCTCACCGGCGGTCCCGTCACGTGTCCGCAGAACACGCTGGTGCCGGCCGAGTCGATGACGTGCACCGCCACCTACATCGTGACCCAGGCCGACATCGATGCGGGAGTCATCAACAACACCGCCACCGTCGATGCCGAATCCACCACCGGAACGGATGTGTCGGACAGCGATGACGAGTCGGTCTCGACGGCGCAGAGCCCGTCGATCAGCCTCACGAAGAGCTTCATCGGCAATGCCGATGAGGACGGCTCCGGCGACGTGTCCGAGGGTGACACGCTCACGTATCAGTTCGACATCTTCAACGACGGGAACGTGACGCTCACCAACGTGACGCTGACGGACCCGCTCCCCGGTCTCTCGCCGTTCAATTGCGCTCCGGATGTCCTGCCGGCGACGATGGCTCCCGGCGCCGTGATCACTTGCACCGCGACCTACGTGGTGACGCTCGCCGACGTGACGGCCGGACGGATCGACAACACCGCCACCGCCACCGGTGAGCAGCCGGACAGCACGCCGATCTCCGACGACGACTCGGAGACGGTCTTCCCCGACCGCAACCCGTCGATCACGCTGACCAAGACGCTGCTCTCCAATGCCGATGAGGACGGCTCGGGCGATGTGTCGTTCAACGACACGCTCACCTATCAGTTCGTTGCGACCAACGACGGTGACGTGACGCTCGACAACGTCACGATCACGGATCCGCTCGCCGGGTTGTCCCCGCTGACCTGTGTGCCGGTCACCGGATCGTCGCTGGCGCCGGCTGCGACGATGACATGTACCGCTACCTACGTGGTGACCCAGGCCGATGTCGACGCCGGGGAGATCAACAACACGGCAACCGCAACCGGTGACGACAGCGGCGGCGGCGGTTCGGTGAGCGACCTGGACGGCAACACGGTGTCGGTTGCCCAGAACCCGTCGATCGGGCTCACCAAGAGCTTGCTCTCGAATGCCGATGAGGACGGCTCGGGCGACGTGTCGCTGAACGACACGCTGACGTACCAGTTCGTGGCAACGAACACCGGTGATGTGACGCTCGACAACGTCACGATCACGGATCCGCTCGTCGGGTTGTCGCCGCTGACCTGTGTGCCCGTCGCCGGGTCATCCCTGGCGCCGGGAGCGACGATGACGTGTAGCGCTACCTACGTTGTCACTCAGGGCGACGTCGATGCCGGCATCATCACCAACACGGCCTCAGTCACCGGTGACGACCCCGACGGCAACCCGGTAACCGACGACGACGACGAGACGGTGACGCCGCCGCAGAACCCGTCGATCTCGCTCCTCAAGACCCTCTTCGCCAATGCGGATGAGGACGGCAGCGGCAACGTCTCGGCTGGCGACACGCTGACGTATCAGTTCGTGGCGACCAACGACGGCGACGTGACGCTGTCGCTCGTGACGATCACCGATCCGCTGGCCGGGCTCTCGCCGCTCACGTGTGTGCCGGTGACCGGGTCGAGTCTGGCGCCGGGGGCATCGATGACGTGCACGGCGATCTACTCCGTGACCCAGGCCGACGTCGACAACGGTTCGATCGACAACACGGCCACGGTGACGTCGGAGCGCCCCGCCGGAGACCCTGGCGATCCCGGCGATGACATCACGGACACCGACGACCACACCGTGGCGATCCCGCCGCTGCCGGCGATCCTGATCACGAAGAGCCTCGCCGGTAATGCCGACGAGGACGGCTCCGGCGATGTCACCGTCGGCGACACCCTCAGCTACGAGTTCCTCGTCGAGAACACCGGGAACGTGACGCTCTCGTCCGTTGGCGTGACCGACCCGACCGTCGGTGCCGTCACCTGCCCCGCCACCGTCCTCGCCCCGGGGGAGACAACGACGTGTACGGCGACCTACGTCGTCACCCTGGCCGACGCGAATGCAGGCTCGATCCTCAACACGGCAACGGCCACCGGCACCGATCCCAACGGCACCGATGTCACGGACGATGACACGGTGACGACGCCGGTGATCCAGAACCCGGCGATCAGTCTGACGAAGACGTTCATCGCCAACGCCGACGAGGACGGCTCGGGCGGCGTCTCGATCAACGACACCCTCACGTATGAGTTCGTGGCGACGAACACCGGCGACGTGACCCTCGTCGCCGTCCAGATCACCGATCCGCTGGCCGGGTTGTCGGTGCTGACGTGCGTTCCGCCGCAGCCGGCGACGCTGGATCCCGGCGACGTGATCACGTGCACGGCGACCTACACCGTGACACAGGACGACGTCGACGCCGCCCAGATCGTGAACACCGCAACCGCCAACGGCTTCGCTCCGGACGGGAGTCTCGTCAACGACACAGACGACGAACAGGTCTTGATCGCCCAGACCCCCTCGATCGTCCTGAACAAGACGCTCGTGAACAACGCCGACGAGGACGGCTCCGGTGGCATCACGCTCAACGACACGCTGACGTTCCAGTTCATTGCGACCAACACCGGCAACGTGAGCCTCACCGGCGCGACGATCACAGATCCGCTGCCCGGCCTCGGGCCGTTCTCCTGTCTGCCCGCTCAGCCGGCCAATCTGCTCCCGGGTGACAGCCTGGGTTGTACCGCCGACTACGTCGTGACCCAGGCCGACGTCGACGCCGCCGGCTTCACCAACACGGCGACCGTGACCGCGCTCGACCCCGACACGAACGTCGTCACCGACGACGACACCGTGGTGACCCCGATCGAGGGCAGCCCCGACATCACCATCGACAAGTCGCTGGCCGCCAACGCGGATGAGGACGGTTCCGGTGACGTGTCGGTCGGCGACACGCTGACGTATCAGTTCATTGTCGAGAACACCGGCGACGTCACTCTGACCAACGTGACGGTCACGGATCCGCTCCCCGGGATGAGCGCGATCGTCTGTGCGCCGGCGCAAGGCTCGACTCTGGCACCGACCGAGACCCTGTCGTGTGCCGCCACCTACACGGTGACGGCGGCGGACACCGCGGTCGGGCAGATCGACAACACGGCCACCGCGCTGGGCTTCGCCCCGGCGGGAACCCCGACCTCCGATGACGACACCGAGACCGTGCTGACGGGCCGCGCCGACGTGTCACTCGTCAAGACGGTGTCCGATCCGACGCCGAACGTTGGCGACACGGTGACGTTCTCCATCTCGGTCACGAACGGTGGGCCCGGACTGGCCCTCAACCTCGAAGTCACCGATGTGCTGCCGGCCGGCTACACCTACGTGCCGGCGTCCATCGGCGGCGGTGACACACAGGACGACACGGGTGCGCCGACCTTCGTGTGGACCATCGCTTCGCTCGCGTCGGGCGCCTCGACGCCGCTCACGTTCCAGGCCACCGTTGACGCACCGACCGGAGCGCCCAACGAGTATCTGAACGTTGCCGAGGTCACTGCCAGCGACGCCTTCGATCCGGATTCGACCCCGGACAACGACGATGGCGATCAATCAGAAGACGACGAGGACAACGCCTCGGTCACTCCAGAGGCCGCGGACTTGTCGCTGACCAAGATCGTCTCGGACGCCACGCCCGAGGTCGGCGACACGGTGACGTTCACCGTCACGTTGTCCAACGGTGGCCCGGACACCGCCACGAACGTGGTGGTCACCGACGTGCTGCCGGGCGGCTACACCTACGTGCCGGTTTCGATCAGCGGCGGCGACGCCAACGACGATTCCGGGGCACCGACGCTGACGTGGACCGTGAACACGCTGGCGTCCGGCGGGAGCGAGGTCCTGACGTTCGATGCGACCGTTGATGCCCCGACCGGTGCAGTCGACGAGTACCTGAACGTCGCCGAGGTGACGGCCGCCGACCAGTTCGATCCGGACTCGACCCCGGCCAACGATGACGGTGATCAGTCCGAAGACGACGAGGCCAACGCCTCGGTCGTGCCGATCGAAGCCGACCTGTCGCTCGCCAAGGCCGTCTCCAACGCCAATCCGAACGTCGGCGACTCGGTCACGTTCACGGTCACGCTGTCCAACGGCGGCCCGGATACGGCGACCAACGTGGAGGTCACGGACACGCTGCCGGTTGGGTTCTCCTACGACGTCGGCTCGATCGCCGGCGGGGATACCCAGGACGCCTCCGGCGCGCCGGTGCTCGTGTGGACCGTCGCCAGCCTCGCATCGGGAGGCAGCGTCGATCTGACCTTCACGGCAACCGTGCAGGCGCCCACGGGCGCAGCGCTCGAGTTCGTCAACGTCGCCGAGGTGACGGCGGCCGATCAGTTCGATCCCGACTCGACGCCGGACAACGACGACGGTGACCAGTCCGAAGACGACGAAGCCAACACGGTGTCGTCGCCGCTCGAAGCCGACGTGTCGATCACGAAGTTCGTTTCCGACGCGACTCCCGAGGTGGGCGACTCGGTGACCTTCACCATCGCCGTCGTCAACAGCGGTCCGAACCCGGCGACGAACGTCACTGTGACCGACGTCCTCCCGGCTGGGTACACGTATGACGCCGCATCGATCGCCGGGGGTGACGCCCAGGATGACTCCGGGGCACCAACGCTGACGTGGATGATCACCAACCTCGCCGTCGGACCGAGCGTCAATCTGACGTTCTCGGCGACGGTGCTCGGGCCGACCGGAGCACCGAACGAGTATCTCAACGTTGCGCAAGTGACGATGGCAGATCAGTACGACCCCGACTCGACCCCGGGCAACGACGACGGGGATCAGTCCGAGGACGACGAGGACAACGAGTCGGTCACCCCGATCTACGCCGACGTCTCCCTCACCAAGGGTGTCTCGGACGGCTCGCCGAACGTGGGTGACGTCGTCACGTTCACGGTGACGGTCACCAATGACGGTCCCGACACCGTCACCAACGTCGAGGTGACCGATGTGCTGCCCGGAGGCTTCACGTACACCCCGGCCTCGATCGCCGGGGGCGATTCGCAGGACGACACGGGTGCGCCGACGCTGATGTGGACTGTGGCGTCGCTGGCGACGGGGAACTCGGAGGCATTGACGTTCACCGCCACCGTGGATGCCCCGACCGGGGCCGTCGACGAGTACCTGAACATTGCCGAGGTGACGGCGGCCGATCAGTTCGATCCGGACTCGACGCCGGACAACGACGACGGGGATCAGTCCGAGGACGACGAAGCCAACGTGCTCGCAGCACCGCAGGTCATCGATCTCGAGCTGACCAAGGCCGTCTCCGGCACGACGCCGAACGTCGGTGACACCGTGACCTTCACCCTGACGCTGGAGAACAACGGGCCGGCCGCGGCCACCAACGTCGAGGTGACCGACACCCTGCCGGCGGGCTTCACGTACACCCCGGCCTCGATCGCCGGCGGCGATTCGCAGGACGACACGGGTGCGCCGACCCTGGTGTGGACCGTGACGTCGCTGGCGTCCGGGGCGTCCGTGCTGCTCACGTTCACCGCTACGGTCGAAGCGCCCACCGGAGCGCTCGGCGAACACACCAACGTCGCTGAGGTGACGGCAGCGGATCAGTTCGACTCGGATTCGACCCCGGGCAACGACGACGGCGACCAGTCGGAAGACGACGAGGACAACTCCACCGTCTTCCCACAGGAGAGCGACCTGTCGCTGACCAAGACGGTGTCCGACGCAGCGCCGAACGTCGGTGACACGGTCACCTTCACGATCTCGGTCTTCAACTCCGGCCCGGACGCCGCGACCAACGTCGAGGTGACCGACGTGCTGCCGGGTGGCTTCACCTATACGGCGGCGTCGATCGCCGGGGGCGACACTCAGGACGACACCGGCGCCCCGGTGCTCGTCTGGACTGACGCGCTCCTCCCAACCGGAGCTTCGATGCTGCTGACGTTCGATGCCACGGTCGACGCACCGACCGGGGCCCTCGACGAGTACCTCAACGTCGCCGAGGTCAGCAACGCCGATCAATACGATCCGGATTCGGCGCCGGCGAACGACGACGGCGACCAGTCGGAAGACGACGAGGACAACGCCTCGGTCACGCCGCAGCAGGCCGACCTCTCGATTGTCAAGACGGTGTCGGATCCGACACCGAATGTCGGCGATGTGGTCACATTCTCCATCTCGGTTGCCAATGGCGGTCCGGACGCGGCAACCAACGTCGAGGTGACCGATGTGCTGCCGGCCGGGTACACGTACACCGCGGCATCGATCGCCGGGGGCGACACGCAGGATGACACCGGAGCACCCACGTTCGTGTGGACGATCGCATCGCTGGCGTCCGGTTCGTCCGAGCCGCTGACGTTCACGGCAACCGTCGAAGCACCGACGGGTGCGCTCGACGAGTACCTCAATGTCGCCGAGGTCACCGCGGTCGATCAATACGACCCGGACTCTGCCCCGGCGAACGACGATGGTGATCAGTCCGAGGACGACGAGGACAACGCATCGGTCACGCCGCAGCAAGCCGACGTTTCGATCGCCAAGGCCGTCGACGACACGACGCCGAATGTCGGCGACTCGGTCACGTTCACGATCACTGTCACGAACGACGGTCCGGACGCAGCGACGAACGTCGAGGTGACGGATGTGCTGCCCGCCGGCTACACGTACGACGCCGCGTCGATCGCCGGCGGCGATACCCAGGACGACACCGGTGCGCCGACTCTCGTCTGGACCATCACGTCGCTCGCCAACGGTGCGTCGGTCGACCTGACGTTCGCCGCCACGGTCGAGGAACCCACCGGCGCCCCCGAGGAGTACTTGAACGTCGCCGAAGTGACGGCGGCCGATCAGCTCGATCCGGATTCGACGCCGGACAACGACGACGGTGACCAGTCTGAGGACGACGAGGACAACGTGTCGGTGACGCCGCAGTCGGCCGACCTCTCGTTGGCGAAGGCCGTCGACGACGCATCACCGCTGGTCGGGGACACCGTGACGTTCACGCTCACGCTCACGAACGGCGGACCCGACACGGCCACCAACGTCGAGGTGACCGACACGTTGCCGGTCGGCTTCACGTACACGCCGCTGTCGATCTCCGGTGGTGACGCCCAGGACGACAGTGGGGCGCCCATCCTGACCTGGACCGTGAACAGCCTGGCGTCGGGCGCCTCGGTGGATCTGACGTTCACGGCCAGCGTCGAGTCGCCGACCGGTGGCCCGGGGGAGTACACCAACGTCGCCGAGGTGACGGCTGCGGACCAGGACGACCCGGACTCGACGCCGGACAACGACGACGGCGATCAATCCGAGGACGACGAAGCCAACACGATCTCGTCGCCGCTCGAGGCCGATGTCTCGCTCGTCAAGACGGTCTCCGATCCGACGCCGAACGTCGGCGACTCGGTCACGTTCACCATCGCCGTCACCAACGGTGGTCCGGACACGGCCACGAACCTCGAGATCACCGACGTGCTTCCCGCCGGGTACACCTACGACGCGGCGTCGATCGCCGGCGGCGACACGCAGGACGACACCGGGGCCCCGACGCTGGTGTGGACGATCGCCTCGCTGGCCTCTGCCGCATCGACGAACCTGACGTTCACGGCCACCGTGCTCGGACCGACCGGGGCCGTGAACGAGTATCTGAACGTTGCCGAGGTCACGGCCGTCGATCAATTCGATCCGGACTCGACGCCGGCGAACGACGATGGTGACCAGTCCGAGGACGACGAGGACAACGCTTCGGTGGTGCCGATCGAAGCCGACCTCTCGCTCGCCAAGGCCGTCTCGGATTCGACCCCGAGCGTCGGCGACTCGGTGACCTTCACGATCACGGTGAGCAACGCAGGACCGGACACGGCCACCAATGTCGAGGTGACCGACACGTTGCCGGTCGGCTTCACGTACACGCCCCTGTCGATTTCCGGTGGTGACACGCAGGACGACACCGGGGCGCCGACGTTCGTGTGGACGGTCGCCTCGCTGGCCTCCGGGGCGTCGGTGGATCTGACCTTCACGGCGACCGTGCTGGCACCCACGTTCGCGGCCGACGAATACCTCAATGTCGCCGAGGTGACGGCATCGGATCAGTTCGATGCGGACTCGACGCCCGCCAACGACGATGGAGATCAGTCAGAGGACGACGAAGCATCGGTCGCCATCACCACGCCCGAGGTGGCGGACCTGTCCTTGGCGAAGGCCGTGTCGGACAGCGGTCCGGCCGTCGGTGATTCGGTGACCTTCACGATCACGCTGAGCAATGCCGGTCCGGACGCCGCGACCAACGTCGAAGTCACCGATGTGCTTCCGGCCGGCTACACGTACGACGCTGCCTCGATCTCTGGGGGCGATACCCAGGACGACAGCGGTGCCCCGACGCTCATCTGGACGGTCGCGTCGCTCGCTTCGGGCGCCTCAGTCGACCTGACCTTCTCGGCGACGGTGCTGGTCCCGACGGGCGCCGTCGACGAGTACTTCAACGCCGCCGAGGTGACGGCAGCGGATCAGTTTGATCCGGATTCGACGCCCGCCAACGACGACGGTGATCAGTCCGAAGACGACGAAGCCGGTGTCGGGCTGCTGCCGGGATCTATCGGGATCGCCAAGGCCGTTCAGGCGGTCACCAACAGCGGCGACGGATCGTTCACCGTCTCGTATCTGCTGACCGTCGAGAACTTCGGCGGCACGCCCATCTCGAACCTCGCGATCTACGACGACTTCGCCACGCAGTTCTCCACGATCTCGCCGAGCGGCTTCGTTGCCACCGACGGTTCGCTCACTGCCAACCCGGCCTGGGACGGCACCGCCGGCAGCAACGTGCTCGCCGCCGGCCAGACGCTCGCCGTTGGGGCGATCGGATCGGTGCAGGTCACCGTGACCGTGGTGCCCGGCGCCGATCTCGGACCGCACGACAACACCGCGACGGTCGAAGGCACGACACCGAGCGGCACGCCGGTGACGGACGATTCGACCGACGGGACCGACCCGGATGCCGACGGCGACGACGCCGATGGGACCGTCGATGACGATGACGTGCCCGATGAGGACGATCCCACACCGGTCTCCTTCGACGAGAGCCCGGCGATCGGTCTCGCCAAGGACGTCACCAGCGGTCCGACGAGCAACGGCGACGGCAGCTTCGATGTCACCTACACGCTGGTCGTCGAGAACCTCGGCGACGTCGATCTGTCCGGTCTCCAGGTCACCGACGATCTCGCGGTGACATTCGCCGCCGCCGATGCTTGGTCGGTCGTGGCGGTGACGTCCGCCGACTTCGCCACCTCCGGCACCTACGACGGTGATACGGACACCGACCTGCTCGCCGGAACCGAAACAATCACGGTGGGCTCGTCCGGTTCGCTCGACCTGACGGTCCGGGTGACGCCCGGAGCGGATCTCGGTCCGTACGACAACACGGCTACCGCAAGCGGGACGTCACCGGCCGGCACGACGGTCGTTGACGTCTCGCAGGACGGCGTCGACCCGGATCCCGATGGGAACGACGACGCGACCGACAACTCGGATCCGACCCCGGTGGTGTTCCCCGGACTCGGCGGTGTCTCCGGCACGGTGTGGGCGGACGACGACGCCGACGGCGTCATCGACGGCGGTGAATCGGGTTACAACGCCATCCCGATCGATCTCGTTGATCCGGGCCCCGATGGCATCGTGGGCACCGGCGACGACGTGCTCGTCGCTACCACGCTGACCGGACCGGCCGGCGACTACACGTTCGTCGACGTCCCGGCGGGGGATTACGTCGTGGTCGTCGACACGGGTGCCCTACCGGCCGGCGTTGTCCCGACGTTCGACATCGACGGTGGGGACGACTCGCAGGCTGCCGTGACGATTCCGCCCGGAGAGTTCGTGGCGGACGTCGACTTCGGTTACACCGATGCGTTCGACGTCGCGATCGTCAAGACGGTGACGGGTGACCCGGAGCCGGATGCGGCGATGCAGTTCGTGCTCACGATCACCAACAACGGGCCCGGGACGGCCGTCGGGCCATTCACCGTGACGGACGCCGTGCCATCGGTCTTCGAGATCACTGGTGTCAGCGGCGCGGCGGGCTGGACCTGCACGGTGACCGGACAGGATGTGGAGTGCACCTTTGCCGGTGATCTGGCCGACGGAGAGGTCGACGTCATCGTGATCGACGTCCTCGTGGTCGGCGAGCCGGGCGACCAGGCAACGAACTCGGCGTCGGTCAGTGTCGACGGACCGGTGGAGGACGGCGACCTCACCAACAACACCGACGGTGTCGTCGTCACGATCGGCGAACTCCCGATCACCGGCGCCGAGCTCGGTCGGATCGCAACCCTCGGCTTCCTGCTCCTCGCCTTCGGTATCGGCCTGGCGATGGCGGGGCGGAGACGTCGCCTGACCGCCTGAGGGCTGTCGGGCCGAGGTGAGGTCCTCGCAGCAACGCGGTAGCGTTTCCAGCATGACTTCATCTGACGATCTCATTCGTAGTGCCAAGTCCGCAGTCGGCGGCGGCGGTCCGGTGCCACGCCGGCATCAAGCCGTCGTCACCTGCATGGACACCAGGATCGATCCGTGGCGCATCCTCAACGCCGGTGTCGGCGACATCCACGTGATCCGCAACGCCGGCGCCCTCGTCACCGACGACGTCGAGCGCTCGCTCGTACTGTCCCAGCGGGAGCTCCAAACGACCCGCGTCGATCTGATCATGCACACCGAATGCGGCGTGCTGAACCTCGACGAGGCCGCCCTCAACGCGCGCCTGGCCGAGGACGGCGCCGACCCGATCCGCACCGGAACGTTCTCCGACCTCGAAGCCGAACTCCGCCGCGGCGTCGCCCTGCTGCGCGCCAACCCCGCACTGAAGACCCGCTCCGCTATCCGCGGCTACCTCTACGACCTCTCAGCATCGAACCTCCGCCTCGTCGTAGATGCGTGATCGCCTGAGGCGATCACGTTCGCAGTTTCCTGCGGAAACTGCGGCGTTGGGGTAAGCACTCGTCGACCGCCGCAACGCGGGATAGTCCCCCCTTGGGTGTCGGGTTGCGCGACTGGCCCGACGCCCTTGGCGTTCTCCCTCTTGGATCCCCCTCCCTTTCAGGGAGGGGGACCC
>JASJAX010000080.1 GCA_030066755.1 Acidimicrobiia bacterium | reverse complement strand
CGGACTTGCGGAGCAAGTACGCCAGCTCTCGACGACCAGCGTTTGCCGGACGTCCGCACGTAGAAACCTGTCACGCCATCCGTGTACCTTCGAGGTATCGCCCGGAGGTGAAGATGCGTATCCAGTCCGGTCAGCTCGTTGCACTCGGCTACGGCAAGTACGTCCGATCGGACGACGTCGTTGCAGTGCAGCCGATCACAGAAGGACGGGGTCCCGGACGGAGATCTCTGGTCTGGGTGCGGGGACTCCCGGACGCCATGGTGGCCTCACGTGCCGAAGGGTCGATCGTCGATGACCTGGTCACTCCTGCCGACGAGGCGGCTCGCATGAAGGCGCAGCGCACCGTGCTCCGGAAGATGGTTACGGCACTGGAGTCGGCGTCACCGGGTTTGCGTCGAGTTCTCAACGAGGAGAGCGAGGCCGACATCGACGGCCTCATCGGCGAGGCCACACGAGTCCTCGGCTGATCAGATCACCGCTTGGATGAGCGCCAGCGTCGAGGTGAAGAGGAGCCACAGGACAACCAGCAGCGACGTGCCGACGACGAAGACGCCGAGCGAGACGAGCACGATCTGCGTCCAGGCCTTCGCCCGAGTGGGCGGTTCGACGATCTCCTCGAGATCGTCGGCGAAGTCGGCTCCCATGTCATCGGTGTTCAGCGTTGGCTCCTGTCCGCCGATCGAACGGTAGCGCCGGTACACGGAGACGGCCCATTCGGCCTCTGATAACCTGGCGTCGCCGGCATTGCCGGCAGAACCGGAGAGGTGGCCGAGCGGACGAAGGCGCTCGCCTGCTAAGCGAGTAGGGGGTTTAAAGCTCTCTCGAGGGTTCAAATCCCTCCCTCTCCGCGGTGAAGAAGGGCCCCGTTTGGGGCCCTTCTTCAGTACTGAGTAACGAGTACTGAGACTTCGACCGCTTGCCTTCGATTCCTTGGAGATGCGGCTACCCGACGAGGTGGTGCACTGGTTCACAACCGGCTTCAG
The DNA here is from genome assembly GCA_030066755.1 of Acidimicrobiia bacterium. Lineage (GTDB taxonomy): Bacteria > Actinomycetota > Acidimicrobiia > Spongiisociales > UBA5794 > JASJAX01. Next base: position 9,165 of record JASJAX010000080.1, on the reverse strand, counting down.
GATTCGGGGCGGACTCAGCGTCGATTCGCTGCGATTTCGGCAACCAACGGTGGTGGGTGATCCGTATATGGGGCGAGGGGCCCGGTGTCGCCAAATGGTCGACCCGGGCCCTGACTGAATGAAACCAGCAGTCGGCGATCCCGACTGATTTCTGCCTCTACTCGAAAGGAACGCTCGTGTCGTTCGAGAACTTGTTCTCCTACTCAGCGGTGCAGTTCGAAATCGTCCTGAGTGTCTTCACGCTCACCGCGGCGGTCTTCGCTGCAGTCCTCGTCTATTCGCTCGCAACGGCGAAGTCCATTGCGCCGCGATACCGGCTCACGTCCTACCTCACGGGCGTGGTGATGGTGTCCGCAACGATCGAACTCGGCCTGCTTGCGCTGCGATGGAACAGTGCCTTCACCTGGAACGGCGAGGAGTACACCCTCACGGGTGGCCTCTTCTCCAACGGGTTCCGGTACATGAACTGGAGCATCGACGTGCCCGTGCTGCTCACGCAGCTGCTCATCGTCGGTGGCATCACCGGCCTTGCGTTCCGCAAGCGCTGGGCTGCATTCGTGATCGCGGGTATCGCCATGATCTGGACCGGCTACGTCGGCCAGTTCGACGAGATCGACGGTGGCGGCCAGTTCTGGCTGTGGGGAGCGATCAGCACGGTCTTCTACCTGTGGCTCCTCTACGTCGCATGGCAGACCGTTCGTGACGCGAAGGAGACGGCACCTGCCGGCGTGAAGCGCCTCTTCAGTGCAGTGTGGATCCTCTTCCTGGTGTCGTGGACGATCTACCCGCTGGCATACCTCATGCCACAGATCAGCGCGACGGCCGACGGCGTGGTGATCAGGAACCTGATCTACAGCTTCGCCGACATCGCCTCGAAGGCTGTCTACGGCGTGCTGCTGGCCATCATCGCCCAGAAGCTCTCGGCCGCCGAGGGCTTCAAGCCGGCGATCGAAGCCGAGAAGGCATTCGTCGAAGGCGAGAAGGACTACGTCCCCGCTGCGTAGAACGAAACCCGCACAAGTTGAAGGGCCCCCGGATTATCCGGGGGCCCTTCGTTGTGTAGCGAGGTGCTTCGACTCAGCCGGCCATCGCCTCAGGGATGTCCGCCGAGAGGAGCGAAACGTGCCAGCGAGACTCTCTCCAACCGTCCGGCGTGTTCTTCCAGATGATCGTGGCGACACAGTCGAACAGGCCGACGTGCTCGCCGAGCGTCAAACTCTGCGTGAACTCGACGACGCTGTAACCGAGGTCTGGGGTCTCGAGCGCCTGATAGTTGGTGATCTTGCTGTCCGTTGCGGCACCCACCGCGCTCAGCTCGGAGAAGAGGCGGCGGAACCAGGCCTCCCACTCGTCGCGAGTGCGGACCATCACGTTGCCGCCGCTCTGGTCGAGGTCGACGATGCCGAAATCGTCGTCGCAGCGAGCGGCGAGCGTGTCGAAGTCGTGGTCGCGGACACTGCGAAGCATCTCGATGGTCAGGTCGAAGTACGGTGCGTCGGCCCATTCGCTGTCGGAGGCGGTGTCGAGCCAGCTTGGGCGTTCGGTGATCGATGGGGCAGTCACGGGGCCTTCTTTCTTGGGTTGCGGGGTGACTCACCCTTCATACGGTCGTGCCGCTGCGGTCGGACGGTGCCGATGACGTAGTGTCGACGGCATGAGAGTCGCTGCTGCACAAACGGCACCCGTGTGGGGTGACCGGGAGGCCACCACCGCCCTGGTGATCGATTGGATCCGACGCGCCGCCGAGGACGAGGTGAATCTCGTGGCATTCGGCGAAACCTTTCTCTCCGGATACCCCTATTGGCTGTCGCGCACCGATGGGGCGCGCTTCAACGCGTCGGAGCAGAAGGAGGCGTACGCCTTCTACCTCGCCGGAGCCGTCGACCTCGACGGCCCGGAACTCGCTGCCGTCGCCGGCGCAGCGTCCGAGACCGGCGTGTTCACGTACCTCGGCATCACCGAGCGGTCGCCCAGTGGGGGCACGGTGTTCGCCACGTACGTCGCATTCGATCCCGCCGACGGAATCGTCAGCGCCCATCGCAAGCTCATGCCCACCTACGAGGAGCGCTTGGCGTGGGGAATAGGCGACGGTCACGGCCTCCGTACACACGAGGTCAGAGACTTCGTGGTGTCGGGCCTCAACTGCTGGGAGAACTGGATGCCAGCGGTCAGGCATGCGCTCTACGCCCAGGGCACGACGCTGCACGTCGCCGGATGGCCGGGAGCCGTGCGCAACACCGAGGACATCACCCGGTTCATCGCAATCGAGGGGCGGTGCTACGTCCTGTCTGCCGGAGCGCTCCTGACTGCCGACTCGATCCCAACCGCCTTCCCGCTCAAGGATCAATCGGTCGAGCCGGGCGAGGTCATCAACAACGGCGGATCCGCGATCGCAGCGCCGGACGGCACATGGCTTGTCGAGCCGGTCGCCGACGAGGAGCGGCTGGTGGTCGCCGACCTCGATCCAGCAGTCGTCCGCGGCGAACGCCAGAACTTCGACCCCGCCGGCCACTACTTCCGTCCCGACGTCATCAAGGTAGAAGTAGACCGCACCCGCCAAGAGCCGGTGAGATTCGAGGATTGAGAGCGCGCCCGGATCCCCCTCCCTACAAAAGCGGGGGATCCGGAAGCCGATCAGCACGAGGCTGGCTACTGGCGACTCGGCCGAGCGCGACGCCCCGATCCCCACACGGCCTCCGATCCCCGAACCCCCGACCACGCGGGGTCAAAGCTCGTCCAACACCACCCGCGGGAACACGTCGGGATCAGCAGTGATCACGGACAGCAACGCCCGTCCGTACGCGTCGGCCGCCGAGGCTGCCTCGTGGGTCTCTCGCTTCGCCTGCGCGGCGATCTCGCAGCGGTAGGTCTCCCCATCGCGCTCGAGCGAGCGGAAGGTCAAGCCAAGCTGTTCGCGCAGCTGTGCTTCCGAGGGGAGCCAGATGACTTCGTACTCCATGATGGCGTCGAGCGCCCACTCGACGGCCCCGTTGAATGCGATCTGACGGCCGCCGGGAACGGTGCGCACATCGACGGTCATCTCGCTGATCGAGAAGACGTGATGGTCGAGACCACGATCGGGGATGATGAAGCGGTCCCCGTCGTGCGGCTCCCATTGGAGGCCTGCGTCCCGCAGCTCTCGGGCAAGGTCTTTCGAGATCATGACGCCGCCCAGGTGCCGACGAGCTCACCGAGCACGCCGAGTGGGACCGGTCCGGATCCGAGCACGACGTCGTGGAAGCCACGGATGTCGAACCGGTCGCCCATCATCGACTCGGCGTCGCGACGGAGCCGGAAGATCTCCCGTTGCCCGATCTTGTAGGCGAGCGCCTGGCCGGGCCAGGCGATGTAGCGGTCGACTTCGTTGGCGATGTTGTTCGGCGCCTGCGGCGAGTTGGCCGCCATCCAGTCGATCGCTTCTTGGCGACTCCAGCCGAGGGCGTGCATGCCGGTGTCGACGACGAGGCGTCCTGCCCGCCACGAATCGAACGACAGAATGCCGAGGCGGGTGAGATCGTCGGTGTAGAGCCCCATTTCGTCGGCGAGTCGCTCCGTGTAGAGACCCCATCCTTCGACGTAGACGGTGACGAGGGCGTGTTTGCGGAAGTCCGGGATGTTCTCGAGTTCCTGGGCGATTGCGAGCTGCAGGTGGTGTCCCGGGATCGATTCGTGGAACGCCAGCGCCTCGGCCTCGAATCGCGTCCGCGACGTCGGATCGGTGGTGTTGATGAAGTACGTACCCGGACGCGAACCGTCCACGGCCGGAGGCAGGTAGTACGCCAGTGGTCCGTCTTCGGCACCCTGCGGAATCTCGGCCATCACACAGTCGGTCTGAGGAAGCCGGCCGAACCACTCGGGGATGGCCGCCGCCGCTCGATCCATGACGGACTGTGCGGTATCGACGATCTCCGCCGCGGTGCAGAATCGAAGGTCCGGGTCGTTCCGGAGCCGGTCGTAGATCCCATTGACGTCGCTGGTGCCGAGGACCCGAGCGCCCAATTCCCGGTACTCGGCCTCGAGCAAAGCGATCTCGTCCAGACCGATCTGGTGGATGTCGAGGGGCGTCAGGTCGAGGGAGGTGTGGCGTCGGATCGCATCTGCGTAGACCTCCTCGCCGTCGGCCAGCCAACGCACCCCCGATTCCTCGGGCTCCCGGGCCTTGGGGAGGACTTCGTTGCGGAGCGCGTTGCGGTAAGCCGCATATGCAGGCCGGACGACGTCGCGAACGGTCTCACGGAGACGCTCGCGCCACGCGTCCTCGGTGGTCGCATCGAAGACCTCGGGTGCACCCGCCAGGGCGAACGGGTCGGTCGAGACCGACGACTCCAGGTAATCGTCGATCTGGGCGATCGTCCGTTCGACGGCAATCCGCGGCGGTGTCCGGTCGCGGGCGATGCCTTGCCTCAGGCGCTTCACCAGGTCGTCGAACGTGTGCCCCAGCTTCGACCACTTGCCGACGAGGGCATCCGCAATCTCAGGCGTTGGAGCGACCAGCTGCGGGACCAGTTGCAGGAGCGTGACGTGGAACCCCATGGTGTGATCGACGGCGAACTCCGCATGCCGCCGGCTCAGCTCGGTGGCGGCGCCGCGAGCTTCCTCGATCAGTACCGCTCGGGTGACTCGCTCGTCGGGAGTCAGGCCGGTGCGGTCGAGCGCTTCGGCTGCGTCGGCGAACCCGTTGAGACGTTCGATCGTGGCGTCCTCGCCGGCGCGACTGACGTCCTCCATCTGGTCTGCGTGGTCGTAGTTCCCGTAGATGAAACCCTCGGTGGGCGACCGTTCCAACGTGTACGCCCAGTAGTCCGCTGCGAGGTTGGCCAGCTGTTCATGCATCGCGCAGTGATCCTGTCGTCGTCACCTCCAGTCTGGCAGAGGGCGCCGACGGTGTGCCTCGCCGGGCCGTCCGCCTCTGGCGGCAGGCCGTTCGTGACGCCAGCCTGGTCCCATTCCAACGCTGGAGCAGATCAATGCAGTCACCCGTCGACATCGTGTCCGTGGATCAGGAGAACCTCCACGAACGCGGCTTCTTCTGTCGCAAGAGCAAGATGAAGACGGTTGGCAACCAGCGCAAGCTCGCGTGGACCGGTGATCGATTCGCAGAGGGCCTCGGGATCGACATCGTCTACGACGAGGGTCGGTCGGTCGGATTCATCGAGTACGCCCCGGGCGAACACTCCTGGCGGGTCGTCGAGGCCGACGGATACCTTCTCATCCATTGCATCTGGGTGGTTGGCCGCGCCAAGGGCAAGGGGTACGGCACCCGACTCCTCGAAGGCGTTGAAGCAGCGGCGGTGCAACAGGGCCGTAGCGGCGTCGCCATGGTGGTGAGCCGGGGGAACTGGCTCGCCGACGGGAAGCTGCTGGCGAAGCACGGCTACACCGTGATGGACGAAGCTCCACCCGCGTTCCGCTTGATGGCCAAACCGCTGAACGGCGGAACCTTGCCGAGTTTCCCAACTGACTGGGAGCAGCGGGCCGCGGCCTTCGGCGACGGATTGACGATTGTCACGACCGATCAATGCCCATACCTCGACGATGCAGAGCAGGCGATCGTGGCCGGTGCCGAGACGGCCGGGCTGACGGCGAGGATCGTGAAGCTGGAGTCCGCAGCGGAGGTGCGTCGCCGCAGTCCGTCGGCGTTCGGCGTCTTCGGCGTCGTTCTCGACGGTGAGCTGCTCAGCTATCACTACCTCCTCGAAAAGGATGTCGCTGCGCTGCTCGCCGATCGGGGTTGACATGCCTGCGGTTCTGACCGCCGATGAAGCGCTCGCCAATTCGTGCGCCCGCCACGCACTTTCGCAGTCGGCTTCATCGATCGTCGGGACGGCCGCATCGGTGATCGGGCTCCACAACACGAGTCCGGTGAGCCCATACCTGTCGCTACGGGCACGACTGCCGGGTTTCGATCGTTCGGACTTCGACACGGCGGCGTGGGAGCGTTGGGACCTGGCGCGGTTCCGGGCCATGCGGATGACGATGTTCGTGTTCCCTCCCGAACTCATGGAGATTGCTGCTGCAGCAACCCGGCACCTGCGGGAGCGGTGGGCCGTGCGTTGGCTGCGTGACGTCGGGCTGTCCGAATCGGAGTTTCACGACCTGGCCGACCGGATCGAGGAGGCGCTCGTCGACGGACCGATGACGAGTCGTGCGCTGCGCAGCAGTCTCGACGTAGCGAAGGAGATCCCGCTGCCCGGCGTCGTCGGGCGGATGTGCGACACGGGGCGCCTGGTCGGTGGTCGCCCACCCCGATCGTGGCGATCGCCGGTGCGGCTGTACCACCGTTGGTCCGACGTCCTGCCTTCGGTCGACGTGGATCGGTGGGACGAGTCGGAGGCGATTCGGGAGCTCGTCCGCCGGTACATCGGCGCCTACGGACCGGTCACGTTGGACGACGTGGCGTGGTGGACGGGCATCGCCAAAGAGAAGTGCCGTCGTGCCCTCACCGACCTCGGTGGCGAGGTCGAAGCGGTCGAGGTCGAAGGCTGGAGCGGGCCCTTGATGCAGATCGCCGGCGCCGCGCCGCACGATCTCGACGATCACGTCAAGGCGCTTCCCCTCCTCGATCCGTATGTGCAGGGGTACCGCGATCGGAACCGCTTCCTCGACGCCGAACTTCACGACCACGTGTACGACGGCGGCGGCAACTCCTCGGCCACCGTCGTACACCGCGGTCGGGTGATCGGTGTCTGGCAACCGAGCGACGACCCAGCGCCCTCGATCCGCTTTCACCTCTTCGGTCGGCGCTCTCGAGCCGTCCGCGGCGCTGCGCAGGCTGAGTTGGCGGCCGCCGGAGCGATGTACTTCGACGAAGCCGTCGACGTGGTCGAGTTTGCTGAGATGCTCCCGCTCAGTGGGGGAGGCGGTCGCAGCGCGATGCATCCGCTGGATGACACGATCCATCGAGCCGCTCGCCGCGACGGCTAGCCCGACAGTGGGTGATGGACCTCGGCCGCCGTGCGTACTTCGGCGGCGATCACGGGGGCATCCTTGATCCCGAGAACGAGTCGGGAGTAATGCCAGTCCTCAACCGTGATGACCAGGGCGAGCCGCTGCCGGTAGATGGCCCAGAACTCCCGCTGCGGAACACGCCCGTAGGAGCCGTGGCGGATCAGGCCGGGGATATGCGTGCCCGGGGCCCGGAGCCAGGTCCCGGGTGTCGGAGGGATCTCCTTGCGTTCGAGCACCTCGGCCGAGCTGATCTTGCCGAGCGGAATCTCCATGTGGTTCTTCAACGAGAAGACCCGATCAGGTCCTGTCAGCGTGATCGTCAGATGGTCGAGATCGACGACCGCTTCGATGCTCATGTCGCGACCGTACTACCACCGGACGGTGGTGGGTACGGGTCCAAGGTCCGCGTGGTTGCTACTGGAGTGGGACTACGCCGCTGCCCAGCCGCGAACCATCCGGCCGAGAGTCTCGAGCGGCACCAGTCCCGAGCCGAGCACCACATCGTGGAAGCCTCGTATGTCGAAGTCTTGACCGAGTCGCTGTTTCGCCTCGCCGCGTAGCCGCATGATCTCGAGTCGGCCGATCATGTACGCCAGGGCCTGACCGGGCATCCCAATGTAGCGGTCGACCTCGCCGGTGATCGTTCCGATCGACATCGGCGAATTCTGCGCGAAGTAATCGATCGCATCCTGCCGGCTCCACCCCATGGCATGGAGGCCGGTGTCGACCACGAGGCGTCCGGCTCGCATCGAATCTGCGGACAGCATGCCGATCCGCTCGAGCTGGCTGCCGTAGAGCCCCATCTCGTCGGCGAGGCGCTCCGTGTAGAGCCCCCAACCTTCCGCGTAGGCCGTGATGTGGGCGTGCTTGCGGAACTCCGGCACGTCCTCGAGCTCCTGGGCAATGGCCAGCTGGAGATGGTGGCCGGGGATGCCCTCGTGGTAGGCCATGGCTTCGATCTCGTAGCGGCCCCAACGGGCAGGATCGGCCGTGTTGACGTAGAAGATGCCGGGCCGGGAACCGTCGGCAGCGGGACGGAAGTAGAAGGCGGTTGGTCCGCTGGGCGTCTCCTGCACGATGCAGTCGGCCACTGGAAGCCGCCCGAACCAATTGCCCATTTCGGCCTTGGCTTTGGCCATCGCCGTCTCGGAGGCCTCGACGATGTCGGGTCCGTTCTCGAAGTGCAATGTGGGGTCGTTGCGCAGCCGGGCGAAGATCTCGTCGAGGTCCGTCGTGTCCAGTACTTCGGCACCGAGCGCGCGGTACTCGTCGGTGAGCTTCTCGATCTGGTTCAGCCCGATCTGATGAACCTCGCGGGGATCCATCGGCAGTGTCGTGTGGCGATGCACGAGCCGGCCATACATCACCTCGCCGTCGGGCAGGGACACGAGTCCGGGCCGGTCCATCGAGCGAGCGACCGGGCCGACTTCCTGCTCGAGAACGTCGCGCTGCTCGGAGAATGCCGGACGGACGTGCCGATCGATGGCGTCCTTGAGGCGGTCCTTCCATGCCGCAGTGGCGGACTCGTCGAATGCTTCGGGGACCCGCACGTTGAGCATCGGGTCCTCGTCGAGGTTCGTGCTGAGGTGCTCGTCGAGCTGCTCGACGACCATCTCAACGTGGAGGACCGGGGGTGTGCGGCCGTTGGCGACACCCTCGCGCAGTCGCTCGGTGTTCTCTCGAATGAACCGGCCGATCTCCTCGTACTTCTTCACGAGCGCATCGGCATGCTCCGGTTCCTCGATCGGGAGGTTCGGCGGCAGCACCGGCAGCATCGTGTGGAAGCCGATGGCCGGGTTCACGGCGAACTCGGCCGGTCGGGTCTCGTCCGTTGCGGCCTCCATCCGGGCCGAGAAGATGAGGACGTCGCGGCTGACCTGCTCGTCGTCCGTGAGCGTTGCGGGATCGATACCTTCAGCCCGGTCGGCGAACTCGCGCAACCTGGCGATGTGTGCGTCTTCCGCCTTGCGCGACGCCGACTCGAAACGTTCGTCGTACCGATGGTCACCCAGCATCAACGCCTGCGTCGGGCTCGTCTCGAGCTGGTACTCCCAAAACTCATCCCCGAGCGCCCGCAACTCCTCGTTCACCAGACCTCCTCAGATCGAACGATGTGAGGAGAGCCTATACCGATGCGCAACCGCACCCCCCGGGGGCAGGCGTTTCTGGTCTCTGTACTCAGTACTCGGTACTCAGTACTGCGGCCGAAGGCCGCTC
>JASJAX010000079.1 GCA_030066755.1 Acidimicrobiia bacterium | reverse complement strand
GAGTGACGGCCGGATCGATCACGTGGTCACCCCACCTGGCGGTGCAGGATGATCTGATACTCCGAACCTAGCGGCTCGCTCTGAGGAGGGTGACGATTGGCTACACGGGTCGCAGCGTCGGATAGTCGAGGTTCCAGATCTCACGGTCCAGTGCTGCGATTTCCTCACCCTCGAGGTCGGCTCCGGCAACGCCATCGTCGATCGCCGCACGGATCACCGCTGCAGCGATTCCATGCGTGATGGAGCGCAGCTCGGACAACGGCGGGTAGAGCATCCCGCGGTCTAGGTCCGCCTCGGTGATCTGACTCGCCAATGCGTCGGCGGCAGCAGCGAACATCGTGTCGGTGACTCGGGTCGCCTTGGCGACGATCGCCCCGAGGCCGACACCGGGGAAGATGTACACGTTGTTGCACTGCGAGATCGGAACCTCGCGCTCAAGGAATCGCACGGGTTCGAATGGGCTTCCCGTTGCGACCAGGGCGCGACCCGCGGACCAGGCGAGGGCGTCCTTAGGGACGACTTCGCACTTGCTCGTTGGATTCGACAATGCCATCACCAGTGGGCGATCCACATGCGAGGCCATCGCAGTGACGATCGGCTCGCTGAATCGACCAGGCTGTCCGGTCGTTCCGATCAAGACGGTTGGATGGAGCGAGTCGATGACGTGCTCGAGATCGGAACCGGCGGTGATGCCGCGCTCGGCAGCCACCGGGTCCGGCCATGCGAACTCGCGTTTGAAGTCCTCGATGTCGGTGCGGGCCTCGGTGATGAGGCCGTGCGTGTCGAGCAACGCAATCGCCGTCGTCGCCTGCTCCGGCGATGCCCCCGCCAATTCGAGTTCGTGGCGGAGGTGGCGGGCGATGCCGACGCCGGCGGCGCCGGCGCCGACGAGCACCACACGCTGATCCGTGAGCTTCGTGCCGGTGATGCGGCATGCTGCGTGGATGCCGGCGACGACGACGGCGGCCGTGCCTTGGATGTCGTCGTTGAACGAAGGGAGGGTGTCTCGATATCGGTCGAGCAGTCGGAACGCGTTGGCCTTCTTGAAGTCCTCCCATTGCAGCAGCGCATCGGGGAAACGACGGCCGATCGCATCGACGAACTCAGCGATGAACTCGTCGTATTCGGCTCCTCGGAGCCGCGGGTGACGCCAACCGACGTAGAGCTCGTCGTTGAGCAGCGCCTCGTTGTCGGTTCCGACATCGAGGCTGATGGGAAGGGTGTAGGCCGGGTGGATGCCGGCGCCGAGGGTGTACAGGGCGAGTTTGCCGATCGGGATGACCATGCCGCCGGCACCCTGGTCGCCGAGTCCGAGAATGCGTTCGTTGTCGGTGACGACGATCAACTTCACTTCCTCGTTCCTGGCGTGGCCGAGGAGCTCGAAGATGCGGCCCCGGTGGCCGGGGGTGATCCACAGCCCGCGGCCTCGTTTGAAGACATGGCTGTACGTCACTGCGGCGGTGCCCACGGTCGGTGTGTACACGATCGGCAGCAACTCCTCCACGTGTGCGGCGAGGACCTGATAGAAGAGCGTTTCGTTGCGGTCCTGGAGCGCCATCATGCTGACGTACTTCGCCAACGGTTCGTCCCCGCGCTCGTGTACGTACTCGTACGCGCGTCGCTGCTGCAACCGGCGATCCGTGACGCCGTACGGGAGCATCCCTTCCAACTCGAACAGCTGGCGCTCGTCGGGGGAGAACGCCGTGCCTTTGTTCAGGAGCGAGTCGGCGAGCACGGCGGGGCCGCGCTTCCATACATCGGCGATGATCCAATCGCCGTCGGGACTGCGCTCGATGCGGTACTTCATTCGTCCTCCCGGGACGGGTTGGGCTCGCTGGCGACTCCATCGTGCGCCCGGGATGTCACCGTGTTCTAGGGCCGGACGTCCGTGCACCCGGGGTCGAACAGCGCTCGCAGCGACGAGTGTGAGGATCACCGGAGCGACACGCTGTCGGCAGTAGCGTTGCGGTGTGGAGCGCACGCATCGACCGTTGAAGATCGCGCTCGGCGCGCTCGTCGCCTTTGGCGTGGTCTTCGTTGGTGCCGGTCTTCTCGGATGGGGCCCGCGGGCAGCGAACGAGCAAGCGATCGGCGAGGTTTCCCGATGGTGTGAGCGGGTGTCGGGTGGTCTGTTGCGCGAACCGATCAACACGTTGGGGAATCTCGGGTTCGTCTTTGCCGGGCTGGCGATGTTCGCCACCCTGGCACGCGATGCAGTCGGCGGTCGCACGCCGACGAATCGCTTCATCGGCAACTCGCCCATTGCGTTGCTGTACGCCTCGGCCGCAGTGTTCCTTGGTCCCGGCTCGATGGTCATGCATGGGAGCCACACGTTCTTCGGTGCCTGGATCGACAACGTCTCGATGGTGGCCTACATCACGATCCCGGTGCTCTGGAACCTCACCCAGCTCGGGCGCTGGTCGCAACGGACGTTCTTCACGTCCTACAGCGTGGTCCTCGCGTTGTACGCCGCCGGCTATTGGTTCATCGGACCGGATCTCGGCATCGGGTTCGAGCTCTTCCGGGTGTCGATCCCGCTGTGGATCATTTCCGAGGTGGTCTACCGCTGGTGGTCTCCGCTGGTGCGGGCCTTGTCCGGCTTCGTTGGGTTCGTCGTGGCCGCTGCCTTCGGGGTCTTCCCGGCAGAGATGCTCGACAACGCTGGCGAGTACTGGTGGGTGTTCCTGTTCTGGCTCCCTGCCGTCCTGGCCCGGCAGCCGGCCGAAGGTCGTCGGCGCTACACGCCGTGGTTCTGGATCGGGATCGCCTCGTTCCTGACCGCCTATGCGATCTGGCAAACGGGAACCGCCGACCACGAGTGGTGCGCTCCCGACTCGCTGATCCAGGCCCATGCGATCTGGCATCTGCTCTCCGCCCTCGCAACGTGGGCGTTCTTCGTGTTCCTCCGCACCGAGCGGCCAATGAGGATCGATCCGCCGGCTGTGCCTGAACCTCGGCTGGATGCCGACTCGGATCGTCGCTGACCAGCTGCGGACGTCGCCGTGCCCGTCTGCCGTCGCCTCGAGGAACTCTGTCTCCTAGGCTCCACTGCTCGTGGGATTCAGCCGAGAGGAACTCGAGTCATTCCGTGACGCATCCGTTCCCGATCTCATCGGCGACGGACTGCGGCTGCTCTTCGTCGGGATCAATCCCGGGTTGTGGACGGCGGCGACGCAGACCCACTTCGCTCACCCCGGCAACCGGTTCTATCCGGCGCTGCATCAGGCCGGGTTGATCGAACGGGAGATCGATCGTTCCGCCGGCTTCACCGACGACGACCGAGCCCATGTGATTGCCCGCGGCATCGGGATCACGAACCTGGTCAACCGGGCGACGGTGCGTGCAAGTGAACTCTCCGCACAGGAGCTGCGCGTCGGCGGCGACCGTCTCCGGACCGTCGTCGCCGCCCACCGTCCGAACGTTGTTGCGGTTGCGGGGGTGACGGCGTACCGCGTTGCGTTTCGTGCTCCCAAGGCGGCGCTCGGTCGCCAGCCGGACGACCTGGAAGGCGCTGAGCTGTGGGCGGTACCCAATCCCAGCGGGCTCAATGCCCACGAGACCACGGAGACCTTGGCCGGCTGGTACGGCCGCGTCGGAGTCGCTGCCCGCATCACCGTGTCGACCGAATCGACCCCAGACGTCTGAGAACTCACATCGGTGATGTTTCGTGGCGTAGGTTCCGGCCGACAGGTACGCTGAGAATTGGTACGAACACGGGGAGCAGTTGTCGGTGTCCGTTGCAGCCGAGGAGCGGCGCCATCTCGATCGGCGTCAAGTACATCGGTGGACGTATCCCGAGCGTCGCTCGGGGTTCGATCGACGCGTCTCCCATGGCGGCAGGATCGCCCAGGCCTATCGGTCGGTGCTGCTCACCTACCGTGACCGGCCCCGCACCGTCTTCCTCGTGCTGGTGCTGCTGACCGTCCTCAACTTCGCCGACCTCGTCCTCACCCAGCGTGCCCTGCTCGCCGGCGGCGAAGAGGTGAATCCGATCATGCGGTTCTTCTTCGATCAGCACCCGGTGTGGGCGGCCGTCTTCAAGGCATCGGTCGGGATGGTCGTTGCCGAGGCCATCTGGGTATACCGGCGCCACCGCGCCGCGCTCACGCTGTCGATCGGGGCCACCGTCATGATGGGCACGCTCTTCGTCTACCACCTCGTGACGCAACGCATCGTCCCGATCTGAATCGGCACCAAACCCGCAATCTGCCCCCGCGGCCGGGTACGTATTCCGGCTGTGACTCTTCAACTCGACTCCAAGATCTGCGCTTCCTGCGGCCGTCGATTCACGTGGCGCAAGAAGTGGGAACAGAACTGGTCTGCGGTCCGCTACTGCAGCACCGGCTGCCGCCGTCATGGCGTTCGGTCACTCGATCTCGCTCTCGAACGCAGCATCATCGAACTGCTCGCTGAGCGGCCTCGTGGAGCATCGATCTGCCCGTCGGAAGCCGCTCGACGTGTGGGCGCCGACGATTGGCGCCCATTGATGGAACGAACCCGTCGCGCCGCTCGGCGCCTCGTCGCCGACGGCCGTGTGGTCGTGATGCAGCACGGGCGGATCGTCGACGCTTCCGACGCACGGGGACCCATCCGGATCAGCAAGGCGGCCTGATGCCTCTGGTACCCACGCCACCGCTGGACCGGTCGGCCGTCGAAGCGTGGGTATCAGAGCACTTGAGTGACGTCGTCATCGGCCCCGCCCGGGGAAGTGATCGATTCGTCGGCGGGCAACAGGCAGCCGATCGGGCACTGGCCTCGTTCGATGTGGGCGGGTACGCCGGCCGCCGCAACGAGGTGCTACCGGTGGCTTCCCGCAGTGCTTCCGGCCTCTCGCCGTGGATCCGGCACGGCATCCTCTCGCTCCCGCGCGTGTGGGCGGCTGTGGCCGATGGTCCTCGCCGCGATGTGCAGAAGTTCCGCGACGAGTTGCTGTGGCAGGAGTATGCCCGGCACCGCTACGCCCGGCTCGGGAAGGCGCCGTGGCACGCCGTCCCCAACGTCACCGCCGACAGAATCGCCGTCGGAAAGGGTGAAGGTATGGCTTGCCTCGACTTCGTTCAAGACGAACTCGAGCAGTCCGGCTGGTTGGTCAACCAGACCCGCATGTGGGCCGCTTCGCACTGGTCGGTGCGTCATGGCTTGGCGTGGGAGGCAGGCGAGCGCGAGATGTACCGGCATCTCCTCGACGGCTCGCGTGCGGCAAACGGCCTCGGATGGCAATGGACGGCAGGGGTTGCGACCGGGAAGGCGTACGGATTCTCCCGGGCTCAGGTTGAGCGGCGCGCCCCGGAACTGTGCGGCCGGTGCCCACATCGGGATGCGTGTCCGATCGAGGATTGGTCCGATCCTGCTTCTCCCGTCCGGATCTCAGCTCCTGAGATGACGAACGATCCGCAGGTCGACACGACGGCAGGGCCTCGCAGCGTCGAGGCAACCGGAGCGCCGGACGCGGTGTGGTTGACCGCCGAGTCGCTCGGAGACGATGACCCTGCGCTTGCGGCCCATCCAGAGCTTCCTGCCGTGTTCGTATTCGACACGAAGTTGCTGCGCACTCTTCGACTCGATGCCAAACGGCTCGTGTTCCTCGCCGAGACAATCGCCGACCTCGCCGAGCGGAGGGACGTCGAACTGCGGGTTGGCGATCCGATCATCGAACTCGCCGGTCGTCCCCTTGCGGCGACGTTCGCTCCCGTCCCAGGCTGGCGGCGGCGGTCTGCTCAGCTCGATGTTGTGGCGCTGCATCCCTGGCCATGGTTGGTGGATCCCCACGCCGGATCCGTCGCCTCGTTCTCTGCATGGCGGCGCAAGACCGGGCGCTGAGGCGCCCGAAGTCCTAGTGGTGGGGACGGCGCGGGAGCGCGCCGAGCAGCGCCGCTCCGGCGAGTGCCGCAACCGGGATACTCCACTGCACCACTGCATCCGGCGTCGTGATGCCGATGCCGGCAACGGCCGCAGCCGATCCGGCGATCAACAGCATGCCGATCGTCACAGTGCGTCGGTGCTCCGGGGCCGGCGCATCGCTGATTCGCCACTCGAATCGGGCGAACACCAGGACGAGGACGAGTGCTGCCACCGAGAGGATGGCCAGCCACAGCGGACGGGTGAGCCACCACGCCGTTGTCCCCGGTTCGATTCGGAAGAGCGCGCCGTCGAACGTGAAGAGCCCGGCTGCCGCAACGAGCGACATCGCCGAGAGATGCCACAAGTAGATGGTCATCACGACGCCCGAGACGGCAACGACGAAGTGCCATGCCCGCATCCGTGAGGTGAAGCGGCGTACCTGAGGCTGCGTTCCGATGATGATCCCGAACTGGATCACGCCGAGGATTCCCATCGCAAAGGTGGGCGGGGTCATGTTCGTGACTTCTGCGCCGGGAATCCCGACCATTGCGACCGGGTACCACCCGATCCAGGTGACTGCGATGAGCGCAACGAGGGCGCCGGCGGTGATCGACCATCCCGTGCGGGCGGGCAGTCCTCCCGCAGCGTCACGGTCCGACCACCAGTAGCCGATTTGGTGCACCATCGCCCAGACGACGAGGAAGTTGAGCCAACCGATGCCGGGGACGTCGAAAGCGAATCGGGCGAGATCGATGGCGATGGTGACGGCAGCGAGGATTCCGATCGTTGCGGGACCGCGGCGCCGCCACCAGGCGTGGGTCAGGGGGGCGGCTGCGGTGAGCGTGAGGTACACGGCGAGGAACCAGAGGGGCACCGTGGCGGACATCGCACCTGCGTAGACGACCTCCGAGGGGACGAAGGTCCGCATGACCACGATCAGGACCACCCACACGACCAGCAGCGGTACGACCGGGGTGAACAGTCGACGGGCTCGAGCCGTGATCCATGCACGACGCCGTTCCTCTCCGGCGATGACCTTGCGCAGGCCGCGGGCGTTCGCGTAGCCGCCGGCCAGGAAGAACAGCGGCATGACCTGCACGACCCAGGTCACCCAGCCCGCGTACGGGATCCACTCCAGCGAGTTGAGGAGCGAGATCTCGTCGTTCGGCTGGAGCCAGATCGAGGCGGCGAGCCAATGGCCGAACACGACCACCAGGATGGCGACCACTCGCCAGAAGTCGACGATGCGGTTACGGCTCTCCGGTGTTGCCTCGGCGAGCCGGCGGGTGTAGTCGAGGTACTGCTTCACGAGCGGCCCCTGTCGTTGTCTCTCACCATTATCGGGCGCGTCCCGGCTCCGGTGATGGTTTCCGTTCGACAGGCTGCGGGACGTCTGGCCCTTCAAGCCTGCTCTCAGCGGGATACGCTCAACGGTGGAGGCGCAATGGCGAGGTTCGGACCCTCGAAGGCCAACGCCGGCGGCTCGCCGCCTGTTCGTCGCGGATGGTTCACGCCGCGGAAGCGTTTCTGGCTCGCCGTCTTGGTCCCCATCGCCGTCACGTTCGTTTCGCAATTCGAGTTCATCCAGCAGTCGACGTGCGAGGTTCCGCTCCTGCCCGGAGGGCTGGGTGCATGCGAGGTCCTGGCTGACCTGATCGCACCGGCGTGGGCGCTCGCCGTGTTCCCCGTTGCCCGTCGTTTGCGAGCAGCATTGGTCACCCGGAGGTCGCCGCCCGAACCGTCGGCGTCGCCCGGTGAGTCACGTTTCGCCACCCGTGCCTTTGCGTTGCGGGCGACTCGGCTCGCCGAACTGGGAGCGGTACTCACCATCGTGCTGGCCTACACGCGAGAGTGGGAACGGCTCGGTGAGCAACCGGAGGCCGTCTGGCTCGTTCTCGTGATCCTGGCCACCCTTGGACTGCTCGCCGTACCGGTGTGGTGGCTGCGGGACGACATCCACGCTCGCGGCGTCGAATACCTCAACGATGCGGCGCTCCCGAACCGGGTCGATCGCTTTCTCTACCACGAGGCCGCCGGCCGACCGGCCCGTTGGCCCCACGTGCTCGCGTTTTCCCTCGTCACTCTGGTGGTCGCGTTCACGGTCCTCGGTCAGCTCGATTCGCTGCTGCGAGGCATGCACCTGCCGGGCGATCCTTCGACCGGCATTGGTGGTCTCCCGGGGATCGACGAGTTCGACCTCTCCAAGAAGCCGGGCGCGGTCATCGAACGGGTCGGAGCGTGGAGGGACTACACCGACGCCGTCGGCGCGCAGTTCGGCTCTGCCTACAGCGTCGTCACTGCCCACGCGGTGTTCGACACATTCGTCACGATCCCGGCCTATCTCGCAACCGGAGTGACGCTTGCGTTCGTCGCATGGCGCCGGCGCCTCCGGTTCGATTCAGCGTCGGGAGTCCGGAGGGCGTTCGAGCTGGTGACGCTCGTCGGCCTGGGCGTGCTTCTCGCCACGGCCGCGCTCGACATCGCGAAGAACGGCTTCACCTGGTATGTGATGGACCGAGCGTGGAACGACCCCCAGTCGCTGACGAACGCCAACGTTCGACTGCTCTTCTTCTTCTCGCTCATCCGCACGATTGGTCTGGCGACGTTGGCCGCTGCCTGCCTGCTCCTCCTTGCGCTTGCCGATACGGGGATGCAGCGGCTGCGGCGCGCCCTCGTTGCCGTCCGGTCGGAGCTGTTGCTCCTGGCGGTCTTCGCCGTCACGGTGCTCATGCTGCCGCAGACCGCCGATGTGATCCGGGGGTGGCAGGTGAGCCACACGATGATCACCGTGGCGGCCGCCACCGTGCTGTCGATGCTGATCCGATGGACCGCGGTTACCAATCTTCGCCTGCAGCATCGCCATTGGCTGCAGGTCGAGAACGGGGAGACACTCTCGCCTCCAGTGATCTCTGTCCCCGCGGCAGGTGGCCGCATGGAGCTGGGCCGTTTCGTTGCGGCTCTGGTGTTCGCAGCCGCCTTGGTGCAGCTGGCGCTTCACGGTGCCGGCCTCCAGGTCGGACGGGGGTTGCTGATACCCGCCGTCCTTCTCCTCGCGCTCGGGCTCTTCGGCGGGGCGCTCCCGTCGGCGCCCTACCGGCGCGGTGGTCGTCCGGTGGCGAAGGAGTTGCGTCGGCGCATGCCTCGCATGCTCGGTGCGGGCGTCTATCTCATCATCGGGATCGCGATCATCAAGGCAGCCGCGTCTTCCGTTGCGTATGCGCGCAACGAGGACTGGTGGCTGTTCTTCGCGTTGGTGCCGCCACTCGTCGGAATCTGGCGCATCCTCACCCGGACGACCAGCACGATGGGCGGCATCGAGGGGGTGTTCTCGATCGCCGTGCTCGGCGTCGCTGCGGCGCTGCTCGCTACCGGCGACCCCGAGCTGTCACCGGCTGCGTTGGCTTTTGCCGGGATCACGTTCACGTACGGCTCGCTGGCGTTCTTCAACTCGTACGAGCGAACCTCGCTGGTCAATCGGATCTCGGCCCGCTATCTCCAGCGCTCATCCGCCAAGCCCTTCGTAGCGTTTGCCGCGGTCTCCGTTCTCACCGTTGTGCTGTGGTTCTACCTCGATCCCATCTCGATGGCGCCGCGTATCGGCACGATCGGCATGGTGATCCTCGCGATGATGGTCCTGACGATCGTCGGCGCCGGCGCGGTGCGTCTTGCGGAGCTCGCTCGACCGCCCCGGCTTCTCGCAGCGTTCGGGATCAAACGGATGCCGGTCGTGCTCTTCCTCGGCGCCTGGTTGTTGCTGGCTCCAACGGTGGTGGATCAACGGGTCAACGATGTGCGTGTCGTCGACGGACTGGTCTCGGCGGATAGCAGCCTCGGTTTCGACGACGTGTGGGCGCGGTGGGCCGGCAACAACCTACGGGGATCGAGCAACGGGACCGCAGAGGGTCGCGAGGTCGTGCCGCTCCTCCTCGTGTCCAGCTCGGGTGGCGGGCTGCGTGCGGCTGCGTGGACATCGTTCGTGCTCGACTGTCTGTTCGAGCGAACCGCGACGGAAGAAGGCCCCTGTGTCGGTCGTCGACCAGGCCCACCGCCACTCGGTCGGGTGGCGGTGATGAGCGGCGTCTCCGGGGGAGCGCTCGGCCTCGCCGAGTACAGCGCGCACGTGCTCGACAACCATTCGGGGCCCAACGGGTCGGACGAATGGATCGACGAGGTCCTGGGCGATGACTACCTCGCTGCATCGATCGGATGGCTCTTCTTCGTCGACCTGCCGCGCTCTGTTGTCGGATTTGGTGCCGGGATCAGCAATCGTGCCGAACTCATGGAGCGCACATGGGAGGCGTCGTGGCCCGACGACGTCGTGGGGCTGCGTCGCGGGGTCGTGTCCCTGTGGCGGAGCAACATCCCGCCCCTCATCTTCAACGGGACCAGCGTGAACGACGGGTGCCGCGTCAATGTCTCGGCGCTCGATGCCGATGGGGGGTCCCCCGAAGTGCCGAGTTGCTCCGGCCTCGGGTCGAACGTCGGTGCTGCCGCCGGGGCTCTCGGCGCAACACACGATCTCGTGGATTTCCTCTGCCCCAGCGACGACGTGGCGTTGTCTACGGCTGCTGGGATGTCGGCCCGGTTCCCTGTTGTCTCGGTTGCAGGACGCCTCGCTGCCGATCCACGACGCGGCTGCGCAGGGACGAAGCCGGGTGCCGTGTTCGTCGTGGACGGCGGATATCTCGAGGGTTCGGGTGCGGGCACCCTGCTCGATTCGTGGGAGGCGTTGAGCGGCTGGGTGGAGGAGCACAACTCCACACCGGGAGCAGCGTGCGTCGTCCCCTTCATGCTCCACATCGACAACGGCTACGAGAGCCCGTCGGTGTCGGGCAACGAGGCGGTGCCCCGCGAGTTTGCGGTGCCGCTGCTCGCAGCGTTCAACTCGTCATCGGGCATCACGGCGGCGCGGGCTGAAGCCGCGCTCGCGTTCGAGCACCCGTTCCAGATCGGGGGTCGCGACGTCGAGATCCTCCTCGACGCCCCCGACGGCACGACGGCCGTGGACAGCCGCTATGTCCGGCTCGTCACCCGCGCCCATCCCGGCGTGCAAGCCCCCCTCGGTTGGACGCTTTCGCAAGCCTCGATCGACGACCTCCGCGACCAGCTTGCGATCGCCGAGAACGTTGCCGGTCTCGCCGAGGCACGGGCTTGGCTCGACGGCGAGATGCGCTGCCTCGACGACTGAGTTCAGGCGGTGGCGCCGGTCACCGACCCGCGGCGCATCCACATGGTGGTCACGAGGAACCAGATCAGCATCAGCGTTGCGCCACTCCTGAACAGGATCTGCTCCGAGAGGGTCGTCAATTGACGCTCGGCGAACGTGATGGAGAGCGCAGCGATTTGCAGCGCTGCAGCGGCCCAAGCGATCCAGGCCATCCATCGGGGGAGGCGCCCGTCTGCTCTGACCGCAAAACCGAGGACGAGGGGGAGCGTGAGGAAGAAGCTCGAAACCCACGCCGTGAAGGTGGCGGCGTGAAGCCGGAGCAACACGTCCACACCGACCAGGCCTGCCTCGCTGCCCCCGGATGCCTCGAACGTATCGCGAAAGGCGACGAACGTCATGGTGTCCGTGCCGGTCAAGTGAATCATGCCGATTCCCATCCCCAACACGGCAATCAGGGTTGCCCCCCGCCCCAGGACTCGGGCTTCCGGCGTCGCAAGGTGCTTCGACCAGGTATCGACGATCAACGGGAAGGCCAGCAAGCCGATGGCAGCTGCCATGTGGATCACGACCCAGTAGCTGGTGACGTGCTCGAGAAACTGAACCGGATCGTCGTACAGGCTCGTCGACCCCAGCGGGTGAATCGCCAGGACCACGACGAGGATCAGCACGGCCCAGAGGCCGAGTCTCCCGGTGAATCCCACAGTGCGTTGCGTCGAAGACGCGTCGGTAGCCACATCAGTCATGGGCCCTCCTCTCTCCACCGTCAAGTATGCCGATGTGTGCCGGCCGGTGACGGTCTGATCTGCGGGCCGGCTAGCGACGAGCTAAACCAGACCTTTACACCTCCTTTCCGAACGCGGTGATAGCCTGCGCGAGGCAGGGCACGACCTGCGTGCGTTCCTCTTCGCTTGGGCTTGCGGATGAGTGCGGCCGGATGGTGGGGCATCTGGTCTCGGGAGCCGACCAAATTGGTCGCGGCTCCGACTCATCACGTATCTCGCTGTGGCCGTAGGCCCGGGCATAGAGAGAGGTATCGATGGCACAGCGCAGGGATGCTGCTTCGGTGGACAACTCCATCCAGGCAGTCGACGTCGCCGTCGCGTCCAGCCCACGCTTGTGGCTCCATCGAAGGTCCAGGGCCGGGAAGCCGTCATGGGGAGGGCTCGTGGTGCGAGCCCTCCCCATCTTGCTGCTGACCACGGCGTGCTCCATTGGCACTGATGACGTCGGCGTTGTCCCCGTCACGATCCGGACCCTGCCACCGGTCGATGTCGAAGCCGAGCTCGCCGGCCTGGATTCCGACCCAGTGGCTAGAGCCGAACTGATCAGCGCTCTGCAGGCGACCGGGCGTGCGTACGCGTACGAGACCACGGTGATGTTCGACGACTCGGTGATGATGATGGTCACCGGTACCGTCGCCGGAACCGCCGAGCAGTTGCGGGTCGCTCGGGGAGGCTCGGTCGTCGAGTACCTCCGCAGCGCAGACGGTCATTGGGTTCTGGGCCCCGGCGATCGTCGACTTCCGGTCGATCGTATTGCCGCCGGGACTGCGCCCCTGGATGGCCTCGTCGAAACCACCGCGCTCGTCGTCGGTCACGATCTACTGGACAGCTCGATTCTCGAGGCCGTGTACGCCGGCGGCGCCGTCGGTGTCCCGGAGGTCGATGAAGTCGCAGTTCGGCTCACCATTCGCAACGGCCTGGTGAGTCGCGTTCGCTACGAGGTTCCCGTCGAAGGCGTGACCGCCCAGGTCGTGACGGTCATCTCCTCCTCCCAAGACGAGCGGTATGGCGCCGGACGCGACGTCCGGGCTGCTGAGTAGCTCCTCCGACACGACGCCGGCCGACGCCCCTGTGGCGTCGGCCGGGTCGCGTCCGGTTCCGTCAGTCTTGGTACTTGAACGACACCTTGAGCTTCGTCCGGTAGGCGACGACATCGCCGTCGTCTCCGAGATGGATGTCGAGGTCGCTGACCTCGGCGATGCGGAGGTCACGTAGCGACTTCGTCGCCTCCTTGAGCGCAACCTTGGCCGCCTTCTCCCAGGACTCAGGGCTGGTCCCAACGATCTCGATCACCTTGTACGTGCTCTCCATGCCGGCTCCTTCCACCCGCGGGCACCTTCTATCGTCTGCCGATCGCAAGCGCGCGACAAGGACCTTTCGGCCTGCGTATCGTGTGCGGGAACCTCTCCAGGCCGGAGGGCGTCGGAACGATATGAGGATGATGAACAAGTGGCCCAGGATCGTGATCGGACTCGTTGCGGCTTCTCTGGTCGTGGTGTCCTGCGGAGGCGACGACGCAGGCGCAACATCGACGACGGAGCCCGTCGTGGATGAGCCGACGACGAGCGTTCCGGACCCGACCGATCGGGAACCGGCCAAGCTGCCCGAGCGGGTGCCCGGTGATCTCACCACCGGTGGCGTCACCGGCGAGGTCCCGAGCGAGTTGCTCGAACCGGTGATCGCCGCCGCCGCCGAGCTCGCCGGGGTGGATCCCGCAGATACCCGTGTCGTCACCGCCCAAGAGATGATGTGGCCCGATGGATCGCTCGGCTGCGCCGAGCCCGGCATGATGTACACCCAGGCGATCGTTCCCGGCTACTGGGTGATCGTCGAAGCCGGAGGCGAAGGCTACGACTACCGGCTCGACGACCAGGGCCGGTTCCGCCTGTGCACGCTTCCGTTCACCGGCCCCGGCGGAACAGCACCGACGGAATAGCCCCAACGCCGTCCGGCGCGAGGCTTCGAAACGCGGCAGACGTGTGCCCCGCACACGATGAGGTCGGGTCTCAAGTCTCAAGCCCCAAGTCCCAAGTCCGAACTGCGGTTGGGTCCGCATTTCGGACGCGCGACTGCTCCGCCGGAGCCTGAGACCTGAGACCTGAGACCTGAGACGGAGATTTGACCTGAGACCGGGGCCGCAGGCCCCAGACACGCGTGAAGGGCGGGGCCTCGGCCCCGCCCTTCACAATCGTTACTGGCGCCAGCTCACATTGCGAGCTTGCCTCCAAGGGTCAACCACACGTACTTCGCGTGGTACTTGTCCGGGAGGATCAGCGTCTCGAGGATCTGCACGGAGCCTCCGCGGAGGCCTGCGCCACGATCCGAATCGGTCGTGATCATGATGCCCAGATCCGGCGTGTTGCCCGGGAAGACTCCGAAGTCGAAGACTTCGAAGCTGTCGGACGACTTGCCGGGAACGTCAGGCACGCTCCCGAAGTACCGCTCACCATACGGAGTGATGGTGATCGGGCCCTCGATGATGTCGCCGGGACCGCCGTAGTACCAGTCGGTCGCCGTGACTTCGAGCACGTCGACGTTCGTGGTCAGCAGGTCCGCGCCGGACAATCCGATCTGCTCAGCGCAGATCACGTGCGAGATGGTGCCGCTGAAGGCGGTGTGCTCAACAAAGAAGAACGCACTCGCTGCTCCGGTGGCGATGTCCTCGACCCACGTCACACTTCGACCGTCCGAGATCGAGCCGCTGAGGCTCAAATCGAAGTCGAAGATGTTGTAGTCGGCGACTCCATCCTGGTTCGTATCGAGCGTCCACTGCACCCAGGTCTCGGGCACGGTGTGGGTCTTGCGCTCCCACGTGCTCGAACCGAACACCCACAGGAACGAGTCGTTTGCCGAGCAGAAGCCGGCAGGAACGGGGAACGTCTGGACACCGATGGCCTTGAGATCAGGCGTGGGTGCCTGACCGCCCTCTTCGCCTTCCGGCATGTTCGGGCTGACGCCGATCAGTGAGTACAGGTTGTTCTGTGCCGCTCCCGCGCCACGGTTGACCAACTCGACCTCACCGACGCCGGTGTCGTCGATGTGTAGACGCCACCATGGCTTCGCATACTCGACTGCGGCCGGCCTCGGCAGCACGTGCCACGGCACGTGGATCGGCTCGAGATAATGCCGCTTCGGGATCAGGTTGATGTACCCGTCGAACTCAGTCGCCGTCAGGGCGTCTGGGTTCGCACCGTCGGCCCCGGAGCTCACGAAGTTGCCAGGCAACTTGTCGGCGTGAACCTTGAGCTTCACCTTGATCTGCTTCGACTGACCCGGAGCGAGGACGATCCACTTGCGTGAGACCTTCACCTCGACGGCACCACTGAGCTCATCGTCCTCATACCGGAACGACGGCTCGATGTAGTACTTCTGCCACTTCTTCGAGTAGTTCGTCACGTTGAGCATCTTGACCTGCCGCATGGTCGTCCGATAGACGTCCATCTGGCCGAAGCTCAGCGTGGGCAGCAGGCTGTCTGCGTCCCAGGCCGCGGCCGGGGTGTGCAGGGCAGCATCGACCCGGACCTCGCCTCCACCGATCCGCGAGATCGGCGCAAGGCCGGTGAACGGGTCGGTGTCGATGTCGGTCTCACCGGTGTTCACCAGGCGAGCCTTCACCTCGGGCGGGCTCAGGTTCGGGAACGCATCGAGTACCAAGGCTGCCGAGCCGGCAACCATGGGCGAAGCGCCCGAGGTACCGCCGAACGGACCTTCGTCCGAACCGGTGCCGGCGATCGCCGAGACAGATGCACCGGGTGCACCGATCTCCGGCTTGACGATCGCAGTGCCCAGCGACGGGCCACGCGATGACGAGCCGACCATCTGTCCGATGAGCGGGATGCCGTTGGCCGGATCGACCGTGGCCTCGAGGACGCCATCGGCAATCGCCTTCATGGCGCTCGAATCGGCCTGGCTGATCATGTAGCCGGGGATGGTGATCGGGGCGTCGCCACCGTCGCCACCCGAGAAGGGTGCGCCAGGAGCGACGAGACCGATGATGCCGACGGCACCACCTGCGTCGCCGATGTTCTTGATCTTCAGCGTGAAGTTGCAAGAACCACGATCGACGAGAACCACGAGTCCCGTCAACGAGCCAGCGGCGAACGGATCGCAACCCTCGAGGTTGCCGCCTGCGCCGTCGGCGTACTGCAGCACGCCGGAGATGGCAGCTACCGGCATGACCGACCAAGGCTGGAACACGGCCGGCGCCTCGACGCCGTCCGCGGCAATGATCTGCAGCGAAGCCGAGGGAACCTGCGTCTGCGCCACGGACAGTGCCGTCGGAGCATTCGAAGGCGTACCGGTCTTGAAGGGCTTGTCGGAGCCGTTGCCGGCCGACGAAACGGTCAGCACGCCGAGTGCGGTGGCATTGTCGACGGCCAGCGAGAGGTCGTCGTCGAACGCCGAGCCGTAGTCGGCACCGAGAGACATGTTGATGATGTCAACGGCGTCACTCGGATCGCCATCGCCATTCGGGTCGACGGCGAACTCCATGCCCTGGATCAGGGCGATGCCGGAACAGCTGCTCGACACGGCCGAGCAGACCTTGACGGCCACGATGTCGGCACCAGGAGCCACACCGTTGACGCCGCCGATGATGTCGGCGACATGCGTGCCGTGACCCTCGTAGTCGATCGGATCCGGATCCGGAGCCTCGGCCGCGTTCGGCCAGGCTTCACCGACGAAGTCGTAACCGTCGACGACCTTGGCCGTCGGGAACAACCCGTCCGTGGTGGCGTAGCGCGGCGTGTCGCAAACGACGTTGACGCCGTCGAAGACACAGTTGTCGCCGTAGGCAGCGTCGTAGTCGGCGAGCGTGCCGCCGCCGCCGAGGTTGGCATGGGTGTAGTCAACGCCCGAGTCGAGAACGGCGACCTTCACGCCTGTGCCGTCGAATCCGGCGTTCTGTGCGGCCGTGGCGCCGATGTACGGCACGGTCTCGCTCAGATCGAGCTGGTAGTCCTTCACCCTGTGCACGCTGACCACGTCGGGATCAGCTGCGAGCGCAGCGATCTGGGAGGCATCGACCTCCATGAAGACGGCGTTCAACACGAGTTGTGTCCGAGCCAGCACTCGTCCCGAGGGGGCGGCTGCTGCCGCTCTCTGCAGGAAGTCGTCCTGACCGGCGACCTTCTCGGCCTTCAAGGTCTTACTGATCGCTGGCGCTTCCGCCACGGCGCCGTCGACGAGACGGACGATCACACGTTGTGGGCCAGAGGCCCTGAGCAAATCACTGTCGATCTTCGCTGTGACTGGTGCGTCCAAACGGAGACCGGCAATGCTGTCTGGTAGCTCCCGGTCACCGCGCTCTGCGGTCCCCTGAGCACTTGCTGGTACCGCGGCGGCGAGCATCAATGTCACCGCAGCAAATACCAACAGCATGCGTCGAAGCATGAGGAATGCCTCCCATTCATGTGCGCGTGCACTGCCTGCCACACACAGTGGGCGACCACTATCAGCGCGCCTCCATCGCCTTCAGCGAACCCACCTCGCGTGACCCCCTCATCCTACGCGTCTTTCACGCACCGTGTCAGCTCGACAACGGTCCGTTGGTGCGCGACGTGACAAACGCCACCCGGTCGGCGGCGAAATAGGGGGTTTCCCCCATGTCGAACCGTGCCTCCAGATGCGACGCTGACAGCGGCGATAGTTCAAAGGGGGGATCGCCGATCGAGCCCGGTTCTCGCAAGAGACCCGGGCTCAGATCTGTTTCGGGCCAAGCAGGCTTGGCCCGAGTTACAGAGAACCCGCCCTCAACGGGCGGTTCTCTGTATTCGTGCGGCCTCCCGGCCGCGCTCTTCCTGGGATCGCACCGCACAGGTCGCTGCGATCCCGAACTGAGGGGGACGGCGGAGCCGTTCCCCCTCAGACACCCCCTTCGCCTCGCCCTTCGGGCCTCGGCCCCGTGCAAGCCGCCTCGGACGCGCTCGGCGAGGGTGGTTGCGACAGTCCCCCCTTGGGTGTCGGGTTGCGCGACTGGCCCGACGCCCTTGGCGTTCTCCCTCTTGGATCCCCCTCCCTTTCAGGGAGGGGTGGCCTCGACGAA
>JASJAX010000078.1 GCA_030066755.1 Acidimicrobiia bacterium | reverse complement strand
GTGCTCTACTTCAAAGACTTCTCCAGCGGAGCGATGATCGAGAACATCGTTCGACGTGCCAAGAAGGACGCCATCAAGCGCGAGATCGCAGGCGACCCACCAGGGCTCAAGGTCTCCGACCTGCTCGAAGCCGTCCGTCAAGAGTTCCGTGAGCACGAGGATCTGCCCAACACGACCAACCCGGACGACTGGGCGAAGATCTCCGGGAAGAAGGGCGAGCGCATCGTGTACGTGCGCACCCTGATCGACGGCGACGGCGAGAGCCGCACCATCGAAGCCGTCACACCCGGTCAGTATCTGTGATCGGTCGGTGCGCAGCGTGACGCTGCCGAAGGTCCTCGGTACCGAGACCGAGTACGGGATCACCATCCGCAATCAGGCGGACTTCAATCCGGTGCTCGCGTCGAGCACCGTGATCAACTCGTACGCCGGCGGTCGGGCGAGGATCCAATGGTCGTTCGATGAGGAATCGCCGGGACGTGACGCCAGGGGGTTCGGTTTCGAGGACTCGATCCCGTCGGACTTCGAGACCGGCCTCGTCAACGTCGTGCTCACCAACGGAGCACGGCTCTACGTCGACCACGCCCATCCGGAGTACTCGACGCCGGAGTGCGCTGAACCATTGAGCCTGGCCTTGTACGACAAGGCCGGCGAGCTGGTCATGGCCAGGGCGACCCGCGCTGCTCAGCGATTCCTCGGTGAGGGCGAGCGCATGCTCGTCCACAAGAACAACTCCGACGGGAAAGGGAACTCGTACGGCGCGCATGAGAACTTCCTGATCGCCCGGGACATCCCGTTCGGCGACGTGGTGCGTCACTTCACCGGGTTCCTCGTGTCGCGCCAGATCTACACGGGGTCCGGGAAGGTTGGATCCGAGAACGGCCGGCCCGGTGTGGAGTTCCAGATCACCCAACGCGCCGACTTCTTCGAGGAGGAAGTCGGTCTCGAAACCACCTTGAAGCGCCCGATCATCAACACTCGGGACGAGCCCCACGCCGACTCCACGAAGTATCGCCGGCTCCACGTGATCATCGGTGATGCCACCCGGTCCGAGGTTCAGACGTTCCTCAAGGTTGGGAGCGCCGCATTGATCCTCGATGCGCTCGAAGCCGGGGCCCTCCCGGAGCCACTCCTGCTGACCGACCCCGTGCAGGCGGTGTGGCAGATCAGTCACGATCCGTCGCTCGGAGCGACATTCGAGCTCGCCGACGGTCGCACGATCACCGCTCTCGAGGCGCAATGGCAATATCTCGAGTGGGCCGCCAAGTACCAGCGTGAGGCCGATCTCCCGGCGTCGTACGGACAGGTCGTGCAGGTGTGGGAGGAGATTCTCACCGACCTCGAGCAGGATCCATTGTCGACTGCTGATCGACTCGATTGGACGGCGAAACAGCGTCTCCTTCTCGGGTATCGGGATCGGGACGGTCTCGATTGGGATGACCCGAAGCTTCGCCTCCTCGACCTCCAATTCCACGATGTCGACCCGGATCGCGGGCTGTACGACCGGCTCGTGAACTCGGGCCGGATGCAGCGGCTCTTCACCGACGACGAGGTCGCATCGGCTGCGATCTCCCCACCGGAGGAGACTCGGGCCTACTTCCGCGGGACCTGTGTCGAGCGGTTCGGGGATGCCATCGTGGCCGCCAACTGGGATTCGATGGTGTTCGATACCGGCGAAGATGCGCTGAAGCGGGTGCCTATGATGGAGCCGCTCCGCGGCGGCAAGGACCGGGTCGGCGACCTGTTCGCCGCCGTTGAGACCCCCGCAGAACTACTGAGGGCCCTCGGAGGCGATTGATGGCTGAGCAAGAGCGTAAACAAGCGCAAAAAGAGGACGTCGAGGTCGATGACGTCGTTGAAGCTCCCGCCGAGCAAGGCGAGGAGATCACCGAGCGGATCGACGATCTGCTCGACGAGATCGATTCCGTGCTCGAGGAGAATGCCGAAGAGTTCGTGAAGAACTACGTCCAGAAGGGCGGCGAGTGAGCGACGCTCCGGTCGATCCGGCACCGCTCCCGCTGGAGCCCCTGGTCCCTCGTTCCAGCTTCCTGACGCTGCTGGAGCATCGTTCGCTCCTGCCGTCGTGGCCCGGGATCAAGCCCGACGACCTCGAAATCCCTGAAGGCACCACGGTTTTGGCGCTTCGTTACGCCGATGGCGTCGTCATGGCCGGTGACCGGCGAGCGACGGCCGGCAACGTCATCGCACACAAGCGGGTGAAGAAGGTCTTCCCCGCCGATCGGTACTCGGCGGTTGCCATCTCCGGGACGGCCGGTATGGCCGTGGAGCTCATCAAGCTCTTCCAGACCGAGCTCGAGCACTACGAGAAGATCGAGGGCACGCGGCTGAGCCTCGAGGGCAAGGCCAACTACCTCGCCCGGATGGTACGAGGCAACCTGGCGATGGCATTCCAGGGCCTCGTGGTGGTTCCGCTGTTCTGCGGTTACGACGAAGCGGAGCGTGTCGGCAGGCTCTACACCTTCGACGTCGTCGGTGGCCGCTACGAAGAGCAGGATTACGCAACCACGGGATCGGGCGGCAGCGAAGCTCGATCGTTCCTCAAGGGTGCGTATGCAGACGATGTCGACGAGGACGAGGCGTTGCGCTTGGCGATCGAAGCATTGGTCGCTGCCGCCGAAGAAGACGCCGCGACCGGAGGGCCGGACATTCGTCGCGGGATCTTCCCCAATGTCGTCACCGTGACCTCGTCCGGGTTCACCGAGGTGGGTGACGATCGGATTGCGGAGATTGCCGGTCGAGTATTGGAGGCGCGCCCATGAGCATGCCGTTCTACGTGCCGCCGGAGCAGCTGGTCAAGGACCGTGCCGATTTCGCTCGTCGCGGGATTGCGCGAGGTCGATCGATGGTGGCGTTCGAGTACGCCGATGGCGTGCTGTTGATGGGTGAGAACCCGAACGGATCCCTCCACAAGCTCGGCGAGATCTACGACCGGATCGCGTTTGCCGGGGTCGGGCGATTCAACGAGTTCGAGACGCTGCGAGTGGCGGGCATCCGTTACGCCGATCTCAAGGGCTATTCCTACGGACGTAGCGACGTCACGGCCAAAGGTCTCGCCAACGCCTACTCGCAGACACTCGGGCAGATCTTCACCCACGAGGTGAAGCCATATGAGGTCGAGGTCATCGTCGCGGAGATCGGTCCGACGAGCGACGAAACACAGCTCTACCGGATCCAGTTCGACGGGACGCTGCTCGCCGAGCAGCGGTATGCCGCGATCGGGGGCAAGGACGATGAGCTCGCCGAGAAGCTCGAGGAAGCCTTTGAGACCAATCTCGACCTCGCGGGCGCAATCGCCGCATCGGCGTCGGCTATCGAAGCCGTCGAAGAGCGGGAGATCGACGCCGACGAGTGGGAGGCCGCGGTGCTCGATCGATCGATGGATCGTCGAATGTTCCGCCGGCTCGAGCCCGGCGAGATCGCTGGCGCTCGCAGCTGAGCGTCATGAGTCGCGGAGGCACCAAGAAGGCCCGGGCTGCCCAGGCTGAAGCGCGCCGGAAGAAGGAGAAAGCGCAGAAGCGACAGGCCGAAGTGAAGGCCAAGGTGGCGAAGTCCGAGGCGCCCAAACCCGGCAAGGGTCGGGCGTTTCTCCTCCATCTGTCGGGAATGCCGGCCCCGTTTGTTGCCTCGTTCGGTCTGGTGCTCTCGGGATTCGTTGCACGTGGTGATGAGCCCCTCGAGGGCACGTACTGGCTCGGAACGCTCATCACGGAGCCGAACGCTTCGTACATCAGCGAGCCGGCCGGGTTCCTGCTGGTCGCGGCGGTCCTGTCGGTGACTATCGCCTTGTTCTTCCTGAGCCCGGTCATGGTGTGGCGATACGCATACCGTGACTGGGATGCAGTGCGGCGGGATCGATCGTCGGTCGACAATTCGTTCACGCTCATTGTCCTGGCGTTCGTCGCATGGATCTGGCGGGCCGTTGCCGGGTATTCGTTGGGTTTCGACAGTGTCGCCGTGCTACTCGTTCTGCTGTCCGTCTACGTACCGTTCTTTTCGGGCGTCCTCGGTGTACTCCTCCCGTCGGTTCCGGGTTCTGGTCGGATTGGCGGCGTGCTGCCGGACTTCATGAAGTTCCCGTTCACGGAACGGATGCTCCTGACGGAACCGGAGCAGCAGGCAGCCCGTGCTGCAGCTGAGGCGGCCAAGGACGTGCGCCGTCGTCAATACGAGGAGGCAGCTGCCGAACGAGCCGCCCGGCGCGCCGCCAAGAAGAACAAGTAGGCGGGCTTCGCCCGCTAATGCTGGAGGCCGGTCGGATACGGACGGGTTCAGTGGGATCGACGGGCGGCCTCAGTCGTCAGGCGAGACCCGACCCGGGAGGTACTCGTCCGAATCGTCCTGCTCCTCAGCGTCGTGGGTCTCCACGTACTCGTCCCATTAGCGGCCGCCGATGGGCACAATGTGGGTCATGCTGGAGCAACCGCCTGGCGCACGGTTCGTGCACATCGCCACCGCTGGTGACCTCGTCGAGGGCCGGGTCCTCGCAGCTCGCCTAGAGGCGGAAGGTATCGAAGTCCGCCTGCACAGCCAGGCATTCGGTCCCTACCCGGTCACCGTTGGCCAGATGGCGGAAACCGAGATCTGGGTGTTGTCGGATCGGGTCGAGGAGGCGAGCACGATCCTCCTGGATGCTGAAGTGAACACTGCGCTCGCACCGGTCGAGTCCGAAGGTTCCCCGAGCCTCCCGATGGAGTTCCGGATCATCGCACTGGCGGTAGCGCTCATCGTCGCCACCCTCTGGGTTCTCCGCGTCATCCGTATGTTCTGAACGCGTGCGGGCTACGGCGTACGTGGTGCGGCGCGCCGCAGATCAGGTGCGCCGCCACGATCCCAGTGACTATTCCCCAAATGCTCGTTCCGCAATGACCGACTGCCGGTTACCCTGCACCGCGTGAGACGCCGCATATTTGGCCTCGAGAACGAATACGGAGTGACCTGCACGCTGCGCGGTCAACGCCGGCTGTCGCCGGACGAAGTCGCTCGCTACCTGTTCCGCCGTGTCGTGAGCTGGGGCAGGTCGTCCAACGTGTTCCTCGAGAACGGCGCACGTCTCTACCTCGATGTGGGCTCGCACCCGGAGTACGCAACGCCCGAGTGCGATTCTCTGCTCGATGTGGTTCGCCACGACAAAGCGGGGGAGCGCATCCTCGAAGGTTTGATGGTGTCGGCCGAGCAGCGTCTCGAAGAAGAGGGGATTCGCGGCCAGATCTACCTGTTCAAGAACAACACGGACTCCGCCGGCAACTCCTACGGCTGCCACGAGAACTACCTCGTCGGCCGGCAAGGCGACTTCCAGCGGATCATCGACACCCTGATCCCGTTCTTCGTGACTCGCCAGATCTACGCAGGTGCCGGCAAGCTTCTGCAGACGGCGCGTGGCACTGTGTACTGCCTTGCACAGCGCGCCGAGCACATCTGGGAGGGGATCTCGTCGGCCACCACACGAAGCCGACCGATCATCAACACGCGTGACGAGCCGCATGCTGATGCGGAGCGCTACCGGCGTCTCCACGTGATTGCGGGCGACTCGAACATGTCGGAGTACATGACGTACGTGAAGGTCGGCACGACCGCTGCGCTGTTGCAGATGCTCGAGGACGATGTGGTGTTCCGGGATCTCACGTTGGAGAACTCGATCCGGGCGATCCGAGAGATTTCGCACGACATCACGTGCAAGCGACGGGTTCGGCTCGCCAATGGGCGGGAGCTCTCTGCCCTCGACGTGCAGTGGGAGTACCTCGAGCGTGCCATGCGTTACGCCCGGACGTCGGGGTTCCCGCCGGAGGTCGAGCAGGCCGTGTTGATGTGGGAGTACCTGCTCACCGGCCTGGAGAAGGACCCGATGACGCTTCATCGTGAAGTCGATTGGGTCGCCAAGTACCGCCTTCTCGAGCACTACCGGGAACGTCACGACCTGGCGATGTCGTCACCGAAACTGGCGCTCCTGGACCTCGCGTACCACGACGTGAGTCGCGATCGGGGACTGTTCTACGTCCTCCAGCGCCGCGGGGAGATGGAACGGGTCGTGACCGACGAGTCGATTTCGGCGGCGATGACCCAGCCACCCCAGACCACGCGGGCCCGGCTCCGCGGCGAATTCATCAAGGCGGCCAAGGCTCGCAAGCGTGACTTCACCGTTGATTGGGTCCACCTCAAGCTGAACGATCAGGCACAGCGCACCGTCCTCTGCAAGGACCCGTTCAAGGCGATCGACGAACGCGTGGAGAAGCTGATTGCCAGCTTGTGAGCGGAGCTCACAAGCTGGAGTACCGAGTACTGAGTACTGAGTACAGAGACAGGGGGGTTCCAACGCGAGGTGGCCGACGGTAGATCTGTGCTGTGCACGATCACCATCGCCTCACGGTGTTCGCCAAGGCCCGGGTCCTCGTCGTGTCGGTCTATGGAGAGACAGCCGCGTTCCGGCTAGCGAGCGATACGGCCTGACCTCACAGATGCGCCGAGCTGCGGTCTCGGTCATGGCGAACATCGCAGAGGGCGCTGGACGCACTTCGGACCGCGACTTCGCCAGGTTCCTCGACATCGCTCAAGGGTCCTTGTCCGAGCTGGATGCGCTCGCCAGCGTCGCCGAGGACCTTCAGTACCTCGACGCCGCGTATCGTCGCGATCTGCACGGATCTTGCCGCGAGATCCGAGCCATGCTCCGCAGCCTCGCTCGCCGCCTCCGGTGAGCGTCTCAGTACTCAGTACTCGGTACTCAGTACTCCCGTTCCGAGCGAAGCTCGGAACGGGCAAGTGCTTCCACAGACCATGACCCTCGGATACCCTGCGCGCAGACATGCAGAACGTCGTCGAACGCATCCTCAACCTCCTTGCCTTCTTGCTGACGGTCGAGCGGCCGGTCACTGCCGAGGAGATCCGGCATACGGTCGCCGGCTACGACCAGGGCAACGATGAAGCGTGGCGTCGCATGTTCGAGCGAGACAAGGATCTCCTCCGACAGCTCGGGATCCCCCTGGAGCTGCGACCGACCGACGTGTGGGAGGTCGAGCACGGCTACGTGGTCGATCAGGACGAGTGGGCGCTGCCGGACCCCGGATTGACCGACGAGGAACGTGCTGCGCTGTTGCTGGCAGCCTCGGTCGTCCAGATCGGGGGGAGCGCCACCGGTCCGGAAGCCTTGCTGAAGCTCGGCGGCGCACCGGTCGGCGCCGCAGGCGAACCGCTGGCGGCGGACCTCGGGAGCGATCAGGTGACGGTCGCCGACGCCTTCGTTGCTGTCGGGGAGCGCCGTCTCGTCGACTTCACGTATCGTGACAAGGCCCGGCGTGTAGCTCCGTATGGGCTCGTCCACCGCCGTGGTCACTGGTACCTCGTCGGGGAGGACCGCGGCGATACGACGGTGAAGGTGTTCCGGCTCGACCGCATCCCCGATCTCGCCACATCGGGAGAAGCCGGTGCGTTCCGGAGACCTGAGGGCTTCGATGCGTCCACCGCCATTCCCCATGCTCCGTGGGAGGCAGGCGGAGAGGACCTCATGGCGACCGTTCGGTTCGACGCACCGATTGCATGGTGGGCGCGCCGTCAACTCGGAACGAACAACGCAATCGAGGTCGATGACGACGGCAACCTCATCGCAACGCTCCAAGTAGCCAACCCTGAAGCCTTCATCGGCTGGATACTCGCGTTCGACGACCAAGCAGAGGTGCTCGACCCGCCGGAGTTGCGTGCCCGATTGCTCGATCGTGTGGCAGGTGTCGGATGAGCAGCCCACGCACGGCGCGCCGACTCAACCGCATTCTTGCGATGCTCCCGTGGGTCATCGCCAATCCGGGGGCGACCGTGGAGGAGGTGTGCACCCGATTCGACTACACCCCCCGTCAGCTCGCCGCAGACCTCGACCTCGTCTTTGTGTGTGGCTTGCCCGGTTACGGACCGGGCGATCTGATGGTCGCCTACATCGACGAGGACGAGGTCGTCGTCGAAATGGCGGACTATTTCGCGCAGCCGCTGCGGCTGACGGCTCCCGAGGCGCTCAGCCTCTTGGCGGCCGGCATGGCCGTGCTCAGTTCCGGACAGGCGCCCGCAGCGCTCGAACGGGCAGTCGACAAGCTCAGGGGCGCCGTTCTCCCCGACGACCCAGAGGCGCTCGTGGTGGACCTCTCGGAGCCGGAGCTCGTCGGCACGCTCCGTGATGCCGCAGCTGAGGGGACCGTCGTCAGCATCACCTATACGGGTCTGGCCAGCGGAGCGACCACGACGCGCGAGATCGAGCCGTGGTCGGTGTTCTCGACGCTCGGCAACTGGTACGTGCGGGCACACTGTCGGCTCGCCGATGCGGAACGAGTGTTCCGCGTTGATCGCATTCAGGCCGCCGAGGAGACCGCAGTCCGGTTCGATCCGCCGGCCTCACTCCCGCCTCCCGTCGTCGAATACACACCGAGCGAAGGCGATGTTCGTGCGGTCATCCGGCTCGGTCCCCGGGCTCGGTGGGTTGCCGAGTACTACCCGGTCGAGACTGTGGCCGACGGGGAGGACCTGGTGGTTCGTTTCTCCGCTCAGGACGCCTCAGTGACGGCGCGATTGCTGCTTCGGCTTGGACCGGACGCCGCCCTTCTCGAGGGCGAGGAGGTAGCCGCTGAACTCGCCGATCTCCGGGCAAGAATTGGAACGCGCTACGGGCAGTAGTCCGTTATGACTATCCCGAGAAATAGTCATTTAGGGGGTCCCCCGCTTGCCGATGTGAGAAGGAGAGTAGGGGCCACACCGGAGATGACATGACCACCATCAGGACCACCTGTAAGCATTGCGGAGACGTCGAGCTGACCACCCGCGACATCGGTCTCGAGCTGGCAGCTGAAGGCTCGACCGGACACTATCGCTTTGAATGCCCGTATTGCGCCAGCATGCAGCGGCGCCCGGCCAACCACCGAGTGGTGAGCATCCTCCTCGCCACCGGAGTCGAGTACCAGATCATTTCCGAGACCGGACCGATCACCGAGGACGAGATCTCGAGTTTCGCTTCCTCTCTCGAAGCCGGCGACTGGTTCAGCGAGCTGGCACCGAACTAGTCACCCTCCGGGCCCCAAAGGCTTCCGATGAGCCCCCCTCCGGGGGCTCATTGTTTTGTGCGGTGCGGGAGCCGAAGCGAACGGTGAGGCCCTACCATCTGGCCCGTGGGAAACCTCACCTTCTCGGAGATCATCTGGATCCTGGTCATCATCCTGATCGTGTTCGGGCCGAATCGCCTTCCGGAATTGGCGCGCAAGCTCGGCCAGTTCATGACGGCCGCTCGCCAGGCTGCGACCGCGTTGCAGCAACAGATCAAGGAGGACTACGGCGACGCGATCGAGCCACTGAAGGACGTACGCGCCGAGCTTCGCGAGACCCGAAAGACACTGAGCGACACTGCGCGCGCCGCTGCCCGAGACATCGAGGAAGGTGTTGCCATTCCGGAGTTCCCGCCTCCGGCGCCTCCTCGGAGCGAGGCGCCCCCGCCTGCGTCTGATTCGGAGACCACCGCCGACGAACCCGTGAACCCAGAGCCGAAGGGCGAGTCGTGAGCCAGGGCACGATGACGTTCCGGGAGCACCTCGTCGAGCTCCGGTCCCGATTGATGAAGTCGGTCGGTGCGATCCTGCTGGGCTCCATCGTCGGGCTGGTCTTCAACGCCTGGATCCGTGATCTGCTCATCGGTCCATATCGTGATGCCGTCGGCGGCGATGCCGGCCTCGCCTTCCTCCGTCCAACCGAAGCGTTCGGGGTCGTCATGAAGGTCGGCCTGTTCGGCGGAGCGATCCTCGCCAGCCCGATCGTGCTGTACCAAATCTGGCGATTCGTGGCACCGGCGTTGTCCCCCCGCGAGCGGCGCTACGTGGTTCCGCTGTCCTTTCTGTTCACCCTGCTGTTCGCTGCCGGATTGCTGCTCGGGTACTGGTCACTTCCCCGTGGCCTCGACTTCCTTCTCGGTTTCGGCGGTGACGACCTCACGCCCGTGATCCAAGCCGATGCATACCTGTCGTTTGCGATGCGATTCCTCCTCGCTTTCGGCATCGCGTTCGAGTTCCCGGTCTTCACGTTCGCTGCTGCGGCGGCGGGTGTCGTGTCCTCGCAGCAGCTGCGCAAAGGGTGGCGTTGGGCCGTCGTCGGCATCGTCGTCGGTGCCGCCATCCTGACGCCGAGCGGTGACCCGTTGACGCTCACGCTGCTGTCTGCTCCGCTCTATCTGATGTACGAGCTGACGATCCTCGCGGTGAAGTACATCCTCAAGAAGTGATCCGGTGAGCAATCCCATCCGTCCGCTCGTTGCGGAGTTCTTCGAGCACCTGCCGTTTGCGGCCGACCCCTTCCAACGGCAAGCGGTCGACGCCATCGCGCGCGGCCAATCCGTCGTGGTCACCGCTCCGACCGGAGCCGGGAAGACGCTCGTTGCCGAGGCCGCAGTGCATCTCACCATCGGTACCGGGCTCAGGGCGTTCTACACGACACCGATCAAGGCCTTGTCGAATCAGAAGTATGCGGACTTCTGCGAGATGTATGGCTCGGAGCGGGTCGGCTTGCTCACCGGTGACAACGTCATCAACGGCGACGCCCCGCTCATCGTGATGACCACCGAGGTCCTGCGCAACATGATCTACGCCGAGAGCTCCGCGCTCGACCGGCTCGCCCTCGTCGTCCTCGACGAAGTTCACTATCTCCAAGATCGGTATCGAGGCTCGGTGTGGGAAGAGATCATCATCCATCTGCCCGAAGGGATTCCTCTGGTGAACCTCTCGGCGACGATCGCCAATCCCGAGGAGTTCACCGCCTGGATCCGGGCACGGCGTGGCGACACGGAGTTGGTGGTCGAGACCCATCGGCCGGTTCCGCTCGAGAGTGTGTACCTGCTCGAGGACCGGCATCGGGAGCGCCAAGTGATCGGCTTCCCGGTGTTCGGCTCCGGCAAACGTCCGAATCCACAGGTAGAGAAGCTGTTGAAGAAGGGCAGGGGACGCCGCCCCCGGTTCGGAGCCCCGCGCCGGTTGGAGACCGTCGAGGCGCTGTTGCGGGACAACCTCCTCCCGGCCATCTACTTCATCTTCTCGCGGGCCGGCTGTGATCAAGCGGCGTCGTTCGTGGCCGGGGCGAGACTCGATCTCACGACACGTGAGGAGCGAGCGCAAATCCGCCGGATCGTCGACGAGCGAACCGCCCACGTGCCGCCCGAGGATTTGGCGGTGCTCGGGTACACCTCCTTCATCGGCCAGCTCGAACAGGGCGTGGCGGCCCATCACGCCGGCATGGTTCCTGCGTTCAAGGAGGCGGTCGAGGATGTGTTCGCCGCAGGGTTGATCAAGGTCGTGTTCGCCACGGAGACGCTTGCGCTCGGGATCAACATGCCGGCACGATCCGTCGTTCTCGAACGGCTGTCGAAGTTCACCGGAGAAGCGCACGAGGTGCTTCAGCCGGGGGACTACACGCAACTGACGGGACGAGCGGGTCGGCGCGGCATCGACGAGCGGGGGACGGCCGTTGTGCTCCATCAGCGGGACATCCCGTTCGACCGCATCGCCGCCATCGCCGCCCAAGGGAGTCATCCGCTCGAGTCGAGCTTCCAGCCGACGTACAACATGGCGGTGAACCTCGTTGCGAACTACCAGGAAGCCGATGCGTTTGCTCTGCTGAACGCATCGTTCGCCCAGTTCCGTGCCGAATCCCGCCGTGAGCAGCTCGAGCAGCGAATCGCCGACCGCCGGGCCGACATCGAAGGATTCCGGGCGGCGGCCGAATGCGATCGCGGCGACCTCTGGTCGTTTCTCGACACAGCCGGAACCGCGCCGGATCACCGCATCGGACTGCGCGACTTCCTGCAGCGGACCCAATCCGGAGACGTGCTTCGGCTCTCCGGCGACGAGCGAGATCGATGGGTCCTGCTCGCACGCGGCTGGGGAGGGAACCCTCGACTGCTGCTCGTGTCGGCGTCCGGCGAGGTCCGTAAAGCGTCCGCCGACGACCTGAGCACCGCGATCGCGATCGTCGGTGCGATGGAGCTCCCCGAGCCGATTCGCACACGGGACCGGACGTACGTCCGCGCAGTGGGTCGGATGGTCCGGGACTGGGAGCCGGACCCTGAGTTCTCCGTCACCGCATTCGGCGATGAGACGGGTGGAGATCCCGTCGCGTCGTGTCCCGACTTGCAGGATCATCTGCGCTGGGTGCGCCGCATTGAACGCGCTGAGCGCGAGCTGCGGCGAACCGCACGGCGCCTCGAGCGCGACGACGAAGGAATCGCCGAGCAGTTCCGTTCCATCCTCCGGCTCCTGTCGGGCTTCGGCTACACCGACGGCTGGTTGCTCACCGAACATGGCGAACGCCTCCGGTTCATCTACAACGAGCTCGACCTCTTGCTCACCGAGTGTGTCGAGCAAGGCATCCTCGACGGGCTCACGCCGGCCGATCTCGCTGCGGTTGTGTCGATGTTCACGTTCGAAGCCCGCCGCGACGACATCGCCGGCGATTGGCCCAACTCGCTCGTCGCCGAACGCGGTAGGCAGGTGTTCGAAACGGCTGAACGGCTCAACCTCGCGGAACGAAACGAACGCCTTCCCGAGTCGCGACTTCCGGATCCCGGTTTCAGCGCAGTAGCCCACGCCTGGGCCGCCGGCGCCGGGCTCGACGACTTGTTCGACGACGAAGGTGCGGCCGGCGACTTCGTCCGCAACTGCCGACAGTTGCTCGACCTCCTGCGCCAGCTGCGCGATGCCGTGCCGTCCGTGCGATCATCGGCATCGGCTGCGATCAAGGCGATCGATCGGGGTGTCGTCGCCGCCGGAGGGAGATTCTGATGTGGTGGGTCCTGGTCAACCCATCCGCCGGGGTTCGAGGAGAAATCGAGGGTCGAGCGCGGGCGGCCGTGAACGCCGCCGGAGTCGAGTACACCGCCATCGTCTCGGCGTCTCCCGAGGACCTCGCCGACCGGGTGACCCAGGGCATCGAGGCCGGCGCGACGAACTTCGCCGCCGTCGGGGGTGATGGCACCGCCCACCTCGTGCTCAATGCGCTGATGCGGCACGCCTGGGGATCACCCCCGACGCTCGCGATTCTCCCGGCGGGATCGGGGTCCGACTTCATCCGCACCTTTGCGCTGCCCAAGACGATGCCGGAGATGGCGTCGCGTCTGGCCACCGACGACCGTTACCGATGTGACGTTGGCATCATCGAGGGTTCGTTCGGTCGCCGTTTCTTCCTCAACGCAGCCAACGTCGGTGTGGCGGCAGCCTCGGTCGAAGTTGCCGATCGGCTACCCCGTCGTCTGGGCGGCGCTCGATATGCAGCGGGCTTCTGGTTGAAGCTCGCACGCTTCGGTTCGGTCGACATCCACCTCCGGGCCGGATCGCGAACATTCGCCGGCAAGGCAATCTCGGTGGTCATCGCCAACGGACAGTTCTTCGGTGGCGGCATGAACGTTGCTCCGCGTGCTGCCCTGATGGATGGCAAGCTCGACATCCAGGTGTTCGTGGGACCGCGCAGAAGGGCATTCAGCGTGATGCCGCGAGTCGTCAGGGGGACTCACCTGGGCATGCCCGGTGTCCGTCGTTTCGAGGCGGGCGAGTTCCATATCGACGTCCCCGACGACTGGCCGGTCGAGGCGGATGGTGAGGTGCTGGGGACTGGTTCCGTGCGCGGCAGCGTGGTTCCCGGGGCGATCGACTTCAAGCTGTGACCACGCCGATCGAGTGGTGTGCGGCGATGCGGTCCGTTTGGGAATAGACCGCGGGCGACGGTCGTTCCATCCTTCCCAACGATGGATATACTCTCGCCGCGCGGAAGGAAACTATGGCGGATACCGATCTTTCGACTGAAGAGGAAGAGCTCGAAGAACCCGAGGGTGCCGAGCTCGAAGATGACGCCTGGGACGATGACCTCGATGACGACCTCGGCGACGACTTCGACGAGGACGACGAGGAC
The DNA here is from genome assembly GCA_030066755.1 of Acidimicrobiia bacterium. Lineage (GTDB taxonomy): Bacteria > Actinomycetota > Acidimicrobiia > Spongiisociales > UBA5794 > JASJAX01. The sequence goes on along the minus strand of JASJAX010000078.1, from coordinate 3,550 downwards.
GTCGACGACGAAGGCTCCGAAGGCGGCACCGACGACGGGGACGACGAAGAGGAAGAGGCGCTCGACGAACTCGAGGCTGAAGAACTCGAGATGCTCACCGACGACGAGGCGTCCGAGACGCTGATCGTCGACGAAGCACAGGAACTGCGGGCCATTCGCCGCGCCGAGATCTCTCTTGCCGACGACGCCGGGGGCGAACGCGAAGAAGACGAGTTCCTCTGCCAGAGCTGCTTCCTGCTGAAGAAGACGTCGCAGCTGGCCGATCGCCGGCGGAAGCTCTGCAACGACTGCGCGTGACGCACTGATCGTCGGTCAAGCTTCCGAGCAGTGAGGCCGATGCTCCTCCTATGCTCGAGACCCATGCTGCGGACCGTGATCGTGCTCGAATGACCGCTGCCGAGGACGTCGCAACACCTTCCGGCGTCACCGTGCCGGTGGATCGACCGCTGCGAGATGACGTACTCGTCGTTGTCCCGACCTACAACGAACTCGACAACGTCGAACCCATCAGCCGAGCCGTCCTCTCGGAAGGGTTCCGACTCCTCGTTGTCGACGACGCCTCACCCGACGGGACCGGCACCCGAGCCGATGCGATCGCCTCTGAGTACCCCGAGGGCCGGATGTCGGTGCTCCACCGAGCAGGGAAGGGCGGTCTGGGACCAGCGTATGCCGCCGGCTTCGCCTGGGGCCTCGAGCACGATGCGTCGATCCTCTGTGAGATGGACGCCGACTTCTCCCACGACCCACTCGAACTGCGTCGGCTGATCGATGCGATCGACGCTGGGGCTGATCTCGCGATCGGCAGCCGGTACGTGCCCGGCGGCGGCGTCACCGAGTGGCCGTGGCACCGGCGTGCGTTGTCCAGGGGCGGCAACATCTACGCCCGCCTCATGCTCGGAACGCCCGTTGCGGACATGACGGCCGGGTTCCGTGCGTTCCGGTCCGATGCGATTCGTCGCACGCGACCGCATGAATGCCGTGCGTCGGGCTACGCCTTCCAGATCGAGATGGCGTGGCGTGCGCACCTCGCCGGCCTCGAGATCGTGGAGGTACCGATCACCTTCCGCGACCGGATGCGCGGTGACTCGAAGATGGATCGGTCGATTGCTCTCGAAGCGATCCGGCTGATCACCGGCTGGGGCTTTGGTCGGATCCGGGGACGGCTACCCTTGCGCCCGGAGTGAATGTCGCCGCCCGCCACGCAACACCTGCCGATCTCGACGAGCTGATCCGGATGTACCGGCTGCTCGAAGCCGAGCAAGCTGCGCTGCGTCCCCTGTGGCCCGTCGCCGACGGACTCGATGAACCGATCGTGGAGTCATTCGACGCGATCCTCGACGACCCGGATTCGATCTTGCTCGTCGGGTCGCTCGACGACGTGCCGCTCGGGTTCCTGTGGGCACGCCCCGAAGACCTTCTCGCTCAGGCGGGTGGTGAGCAGGTCGGCGTCATCCGGCTGATCTTCACGGAGCTCGAGGCCCGCGGCATCGGCATCGGCGATGCGATGATCACCTCTGCGCTCGACCAACTGCGGGGTCGAGGGTTGCGGTACTTCGATGCTCGGGTGAGCCCCGGGCACCGTCACGCCAAGAACTTCTTCGAAGCCAACGGCTTCAAGGCGCGGCTCATCTTCATGCATTCCAAGGATGACGCGTGATTAGGGGGAGCCGGCGGGCTTGCAGCTCATTTCGTTGGGAGTGTCGTCGAGGCGTCAGTCGTCGGTCGTCGGTCGCTACATCTGTGCCATGACGCCGGCGAAGCCGCCGTCGGAGCGGCCGTTCGTCGATCGGGACTACACAACCCTCGAGCTCCCGGACCTGCCACAACGGGACTATCGGATCTCCGCCGATCGATGGGTCGAGGCACCCGAGGCGCTTCGGACGCTCGGTGACGAACTCGGCGAGCCGGTGGAGTACAAGCGGCGTATCCACGGCTGGTTGCTCTGGCGGGCCGGTCCGCCGGTTGGTGAGGCGCGGTACATGGCGGTTTCGCCCGACGCCACGATCACGTTCCGGTTCGATCTGCACGGCAAGCGTGGCCAGGGTGTCGGCCCCGACGACCAGGTTCACGAGCGATTCCGCACGTGGAAGGAGGCGCTGCGCGATCATCCGATGGTGCAGGACGATCGGAGCCTCGACGAATGATCCCGAACGACGAAGTCATCGAACTCCTGCAGTCGCTGATCCGCAACGCCTGTGTAAACGACGGGACACCCGACAGCGGTCACGAGCACCGGTCGGCTGCAACCCTCCAGGGCTACTTCGGCGTCGATGGCACCATCGTCGAGGGTCATCCCGGCCGGCAGAACCTCATCTATCGCGTTCCGGGATCGAACCCTGCGGCGCCGACACTGCTCCTGATTCCTCATCTCGACGTCGTCCCGGCCAGCGACGGAGGTTGGACGTACGACCCGTTCGCTGCGACTCGTGCCGATGGCTACATCTGGGGGCGTGGTGCGCTCGACATGCTGAACGTGACCTCGTCGATGGCGGCGATCTTCAAGCGGTATCTCGACGGCTCGCTCCCGCCGCTCCCAGGCGACCTGGTGTTCGCCGCCACTGCCGACGAGGAGGCCGGGAGCGTCCTCGGTGCCGAACTGTTGGCTGAGGAGCATTGGGATCTCGTGGCATGCGACTACCTCCTCACCGAGGTCGCGAATCCGTCGTTCGAGACTCCGTCCGGTCCGGTGCTCCCCGTGACGGTTGCCGAGAAGGGACCGGCATGGCGGCGTCTGTCGACACGTGGTGCACCGGGCCACGGCAGCCAGCCCTACGGCTCCCGGAACGCGCTCATTCCACTGGCCCATGCGATCTCACGCCTTGCAGAGGCACCTACTCCGGTCGACATCACGGACGAATGGCGGACGTTCGTGGTCGGACTGGAGTTACCGGACGATCTCACCAGTCGGTTGCTCGATCCAGACCTCGTCGACGGTGCGATCGACGACCTGGCCGTCGACGATCCGATCTTCGCCCGGTGGGTTCACGCATGCACGCACATGACGATCACCCCGAGCGGTCTGCACTCCGGAATCAAGAGCAACGTCGTCCCGGAGGACGGGTTCGCCGAAGTGGACGTCCGCAAGCTGCCGGGACAGGACGAGACGGACGTCAACGATCACTTCCGCAAGGTGCTGGGCCCGGACCTCGATGAGGTCGACATCGATCCGATCGTGACGTTCCCGGCAAACGCGTCTCCATACGAGGGTCTGCTGTGGGAGGCGATCGGTGACGCCGCGGAGGAGCTGGCCGGTCATCGGCGTCTCCTGCCGGCGATCACACCGGTGGCCACCGATGCTCGCTTCTTCCGAGCACGTGGTGTCACGGCCTACGGGGTTGGTTTGTTCGACGACGAAGCCACGTTCGGTGGCATGCTCGCCATGTTCCATGGTGACGACGAACGGGTTTCAGAAGAGAGTGTGCGCCGAACCACAGCGATGTTGGAACGAACCGTCGCCCGGTTCGGCGAGCTCAGCTGAGGGTCGTCAGTCGTCAGTCGGTTCGGATCCCCCGCCCTTGTAGGGCGGGGACAGGCTGCGGAGCAGCCAGGG
>JASJAX010000077.1 GCA_030066755.1 Acidimicrobiia bacterium | reverse complement strand
TCGCCGCTCGAGCGTGATCTCGTGCACGACCTGGGTCGTCGGCTGGGGGTGGCCGGAGATCCGGGTCTCGGCTTCACCGAGCAGTCGACGCAGACGGTCGACTTGCGATTGGAGACGACGATTCTCCTCACGGAGTTGGAGGATGCGGCGCACACCCTCGAGGTTCACCCCGTCGGCGGTGAGCTCCTGGATGAGGCCGAGCCGCTCGAGGTCCTCGTCGGAGTATCGCCGGGTTCCCCCCGGCGTCCGGTAGGGCTCGAGCAACCCCCTCCGCTCGTAGATCCGGAGCGTTTGCGGATGCACCCCGGCGAGCTCGGCGGCAACGGAGATGATGTAGACGGCCTGTTCACGCTTGTTCATGTCACACTCCGAGGTGGCTTCGTGGGTTCTCGTCGGGACCGTTGTCCCGGAACTTCTCCAGCAGTTGTCGTTGCTCGTCGGTCAGCGCTGTGGGGACCGCGACCTCGACGGTGACGAGCAGGTCACCCGTCCCCTTCGGTGTCGCAACACCCTTGCCGCTCACCCGGAAGGTCTTGCCGCTCGGCGTCCCCGGCGGGATCCGGAGAGTGACCTTGCCGTCGAGCGTTGGTACGGCGACCTCCGCACCGAGCGCCGCCTCGACGAACGTGACCGGAACGGTGATGCCGAGATTGCCCCCGCTGCGTTCGAAGACCGGGTGGTCGGCGACCCGTACGGTCACATAGAGATCACCCGATGGCCCACCGCCCGCTCCCGGAGCACCTTTGCCACTCACACGGATGCGTGCCCCATCGGCGACGCCCGGCGGGATCTTCACCTTGATCCGCTGGCCGTTGATCGTCATCTGCTTGGTGACGCCGGCGATCGCATCGTGGAACGACAGGCGGGTCTCGGCAGACAGGTCACGGCCCGGACGGGCCCGGCTGCGGGTCTGACCGAAGAGATCGCCGATCCCACTGAACAGGTCGAACGGTGAGCCGCCACCTCCGCCGAAGAGATCCTCGACACGAACGTACTGCTGCCCACCGCCCGGACCGCCGACGAAGTAGCCGACCTCCCGCATGTGGTCGTACTCCTTGCGGGTCTCGGGATCCCCGATGACGTCATACGCCTCGTTGACTTCCTTGAAGCGTGCCTCGGCGGTTGCGTCGCCGGCGTTGGTATCCGGGTGGTACTGCTGAGCGAGCTTGCGGTAGGCGCGCTTGATGTCCTTCTCGGACGCGTCCTTGCCCACGCCGAGAACGGAGTAGTAGTCCGTTTCCAGCCACTCTTTCCGCACGGTTCCTGCTTCCCTTCGACCGGCCATGCCGGTCGGGTCGTTCAGTCGATGACTTCCACCATCACCAACGTCGGTCGGATCACCCTTCCCTGGAGGAGATAGCCGCGCCGTAGCTCCTGACTGACACGCAGCTCGCCGTCGCCGCCGCCGGCTACCGCTTCATGCACCGCCGGGTCGAACCGCTCGCCGACTGCCGGGATCGGTTCGAAACCTTCCTTGGCCAGGGTCTCGAGCAACGCCGATCGGGTTCCAGCCATCCCCTCGAGGATCTTCTCCTCGGCGGGAGTTTGCGGCTCGTACGCCAGCGCCGCATCGAGATTGTCCAACGACGGCAGGAGCTGCGAGATGATTCGCTCGGATGCCCGACGCACGTTCTCGCCGTGATCTCGTTCGACACGTTTGCGGTAGTTGTCGAAGTCGGCCGCGACCCGCTGAAGGGTCTCGAGATACTCTCCGGCCTCCTGGCGTGCTTCGGCCAGCTCCCGGAGCAGGAGCTCCTGCGCCTCAGCCGGATCGTCCGGCAACTCGAGCCCCAAGGCTCCCGGATCCGGCGCCCCGGCCTGCTCGTCGACGACCTCGGCAAGCGCGGCGTCGTCGCCCGCCGACTCTGCGGCCTGCTCGTCGATCTCGTTTCCGTTGTCTTCCACGTTCATGTCGTCCACCTACCTGATACCCGGTACGAGGTACCCGGTACCGACGATGAGGCCTCAGGCCTCATCGTCGTCATCCACGATCTCCGCTTCCACTACGTCGTCGCCGTCTGCCGAGGGCTCTCCGGCGGTGTCGCCGGACTCGGCTGCGGCAGCCGCCTGCTCGTAGATCATCTGGCCGATTGCCTGCGACGCCGTGAGCAGGTCGTTGGTCGCGGCGGTCAGCTCCTCGGTCGATGCGTCCTCCGCGAGGAGCTTGCGCACGCCGGCGATCTTCTCCTCGACGGGACCCTTCTGGTCGTCGGAAACCTTGTCGCCGAGCTCGGCGATCTGCTTCTCGATCTGGTACGCCGCGTGATCGGCCTGGTTGCGTGCCTCTGCCTTGGCCCGACGCTCTTCGTCCTCGTTGGCGTGAGACTCGGCGTCCGTGACCATGCGGTCGATGTCGTCCTGCGACAGCGCCGTGCCCCCGGTGATGGTGACCTGCTGCGACTTGCCGGTCCCGAGATCCTTGGCGTTGACGGCAACGATGCCGTTGGCATCGATGTCGAACGTGACTTCGATCTGCGGGACACCCCGAGGCGCCGGGGGAATGCCCGGGAGCTTGAAGCGACCGAGCGACTTGTTGTCGTTCGCCATGGCTCGCTCACCCTGCAACACGTGGATCTCGACCTCGGGCTGGCCGTCGGCAGCCGTGGTGAAGATCTCGCTCCGCCTGGTTGGGATGGTCGTGTTGCGTTCGATCATCTTGGTGAAGACGCCACCTTCGGTCTCGACGCCGAGCGTCAGCGGAGTGACGTCGAGGAGCAGGATGCCGGTCACGTCACCCTTGAGCACGCCGGCCTGTACGGCCGCACCGAGCGAGACGACCTCGTCGGGGTTGACACCCTGGTGCGGGTCCTTGCCGGCGAGTTCCTTCACCAGGTCCTGGACGGCCGGCATCCGGGTCGAACCACCGACGAGGATCACATGGTCGATCTCGCTGATCGACACCCCGGCGTCCTTCAGCGCCTGCTGGAAGGGGTCACGCGTGCGCTCGACGAGATCGTTCGTGAGCTGCTGGAACTCCGATCGGCTCAGGGTCTTGAGCAGGTGGATCGGACCTTCATTGGTCGCCGTGACAAACGGGAGGTTGATCTCGGTCTGCGTCACCGACGACAGCTCGATCTTGGCCTTCTCCGCCGCTTCCTTGAGGCGCGTGAGGGCCATCGCGTCCTTCGAGAGATCGACCCCGTGCTCGTTCTTGAAGCCGTCGACGAGCCAGCCGATGATCCGCTCGTCCCAGTCGTCTCCACCGAGCTGGGTGTCGCCATGGGTCGACTTGACCTCGAACACGCCCTCCCCGATCTCCAGCACGGACACATCGAACGTACCGCCGCCGAGGTCGAACACGAGAATGAGCTGATCGTTGTTCTTGTCCATGCCGTAGGCGAGGGACGCCGCGGTCGGCTCGTTCACGATGCGCAAGACCTCGAGACCGGCGATCTGGCCGGCTTCCTTCGTGGCCTGGCGCTGCGCGTCGCCGAAGTAGGCCGGAACCGTGATCACGGCTTCGGTGATCGGCTCGCCGAGGAAGGCTTCGGCGTCGCGCTTCATCTTCTGCAGGATGCGCGCCGAGATCTCCTGAGCGGTATACGCCTTGCCGTCGATGTCGACGGACCAGTCGGTGCCCATATGGCGTTTGACGGACCGAATGGTGCGGTCGGGGTTGGTGATCGCTTGCCGTTTGGCCTGGTCGCCGACGAGCACTTCGCCGTTCTTGGCGAACGCCACCACCGACGGGGTGGTGCGCTGCCCCTCGGCGTTGCTGATGACCTTGGGGTCGCTGCCCTCGAGAACAGCGATCACGGAGTTGGTGGTGCCGAGGTCGATGCCTACCGCTCGTGCCATGGTGGTGTTGTTCCTTCGCTCGGTGGACGGATCACGAAACGACATCGTGATCGAGTTGTTTGAGTCGTTGCTCTGAGTATAACTTGAGTCACCCGTTGTCATATTCCGACGTTATGGCCAGAGAATCAAGCCCTGGTCTGATGTGACGACGCCGCGTCTCGCCCTCGTCATCCCGAGAACACCGCAGAAACCGCCTGGTCCATGCGACAATGCGCCATGCCAGCGACACGGCACAACGGGCGATGGATCGAGGCGCCGTGAGCAACCGATCCGCCCCCAGTCGACCTCCGGTGCCTCGGAGTGTCTGGTGGTTGCTCGGCGCCTTCATCGTCCTGGTCATCGCCGGGGCTGCGTACGGCATTCGCCACTTCGACACCGACCTGACCGCGCGGGCTGAGGCGGCACTCGACGACGCCGGCATCCCGGCCCGGGTGCATTTCGACGGGCGCCATGGGTACCTCGAGGGAACACTGGAATACGAGGTGGACATCGAAGCTGCGGTTGCCGTGGTCGAGGCTGTTCGCGGCGTAGCGAACGTCGACAGCGAGATGGAGTTTCTCATCGCGGGCGGTCCGGAAGAGCCGACCGGCCAGGAGCCGCCGCCGGCGCCGACGGGCCCGCGACTGACGATTGCGGTCACCAGCGGAACGATCGACCTCTCTGGAGCCGTGCGATCTCAAGACGATGCGGACTCCCTGGTTGCCGCCGCTACAGCGGCATTCGGCGAGACGAACGTCCGCGACCGGCTCCGAATCGACGAGGAGCTTGAAGTCGCCGCTTGGGTTGGTCGTGTTCCCGAGGTGGTGGCACAACTCCCCGCCCTGTCCGACGGTCGCGTCGTCATCGGCGCCGAGGTCTCAGTTCGCGGCGTTGTCGAGGACGAGGCAACCCGGGCTGCGATTCTCTCGGTAGTCCGCAACACGGTCGGTGACCTCGTGATCAACGATCTCCTGGAAGTCGTCGTGCCGAGGCCCCCGTCCCTCGTAGCCGAAGGGTCCGCCGGCTCCGTCAACCTGCAGGGCGCGCTGCCCGACCAGGCGATCCTCGACGAGATCGTCGCCGCGGCCGGAAGCGTCTACGGATCGAGCAACGTCGTCAGCGAACTCGAGGTGGTGAGGGGAGTCGTCACCGCCGAATGGCTCGACGTTGCCCCCGGCTTCTTCGTTCGGACCGCGGGACTCGACCCATGGCGACTCGAGATCAACGACGACGTGTTGACCGTCTCCGGACGCGGACCCGCCGACGGAACCGTTGCTTCCGCGATCGAGGGGTTCGGATCGATCGGTGGAGGACTCGACGTCGACACTGGAGACCTCGAGGTCGCCGCCGAGGCAGTTGCAGATGAACTCACCGCGCTGCTCGAGGGAACCGCGACATTCCGACCGGGGAGCACAGAACTCTCGGACGAAGCACAGTCCCTCCTCGACACTGCGATCGCGCTGCTCGTCGAGAACCCATCGACTCGCCTCATCGTCGAAGGCCACACCGACAGCCAGGGCTCCGAAGCGGGCAACTTGTCGCTCAGCCAGGCGCGCGCCGAGGCAGTCGTTGCGTATCTGGTCGCCGGTGGCGTCGGAGCCGAACGGCTGACCGCCATCGGATACGGCGAATCGCAACCCATTGCCGACAACGGAACATCGGAAGGACGAGCGCAGAACCGACGGATCGAGTTCATCGTGGAGGAAGGGAACAGCTGATGCGCGGAGTCGGATACGCCACGATCGAGATCATTCTGTTGCTCCTGGCAGCGGCGATCATCGGCTTTCTCATCGCATGGATCCTGCGCCGCTTCCTCTACAACGTCGATCTCGGCGAGTACGAGGAGCGGGTCCGCACCGCGCAGGCGCGGCGGCGAGCGGTCGAACAAGAGCTCGCTGAGGCACGCGAGCAACGGGAGGTCGCCGACGAGGAGATCACCGTGATCCAGGCTCGTTTGGCGGACATGGAGAGCGAAGCCACGGCGCTCACGGCCGACTTGAACACCGCCCGGAACGCCGTCACGGCCAAAGACGGTCGCATCGAGCAGCTCGAAAGCGAGATGACCGGCCTCGAGGCCGACCTCGCAACCGCCGAGACGACCGTCGGCCGTCACGAGGAGACCATCGATCGTCTCGAATCCGAACTGGCAGCCGCCGACGCCCTTCACGCCGAGGTCGATCGCCGTGGTGCCCGAATCGCCGAGCTCGAAGTGCTCGTGGTCGAGCGGGAAACCTCCGAAGCGTCGGCCGAACGGATCGGTCAGCTCGAACAGGAGCTGGCCGAAGCCAACCAACGAGTTCACGATCTCGAGACGGGCATCGCATCGGACGTCGCTGCCGACACCTCCGACGAAGCAGACGACGCCGACGACGAGGACGTCCCCGACGACCTCGAGCCAACCGACGTGGCCGAATCCGTCGCTCCCGCGGACATTCCATCGGACGCCGAGTCCTCGCAGCCGGACGTCGCGGTCACCCCGCCGGCCAAGGACGACGCGGTCGCTCAGATGGCCGAGATCGCGGCCCGCACCGCCGGCGACGGCGACGTGGTCGAGGACGACCTGAAGAAGATCCACGGCGTCGGACCGAAACTCGAGCAGCTCCTCAAGAGCCTCGGAATCACCAGCTTCCGCCAGGTGGCGCGGTTCGAACCGGCCGACATCGCCGTCGTCACCGCAGCCCTCGATGCCTTCCCAGGTCGCATCGAACGTGACGACTGGATGTCCAGCGCCGCCGAACAACACGAGGCGAAGTACGGGGAGACGCCCTAGGCGGCCTTTGGCCGCCGGTCGTCAGTCGTCAGTCGTCAGGGCATGGCCGCGAAGGACTGCTGACCGGCTACTGGCTACTGGCGACTGGCTACTGGCGACTGATTACTCAGGGGGGCGCTCCTTCCCGCCGATACTGACCTTCAGCGTGCGTGCTGGAGCAATGTTGTGGACACCCTGAAGGGAAATCTCGATCTGTTTGGGCTGGAGGCCATCGCCGGCCTCCTGTCGACTGCGCGCAAGACGGGCGCGTTGCGCGTGGCGGTCGACGGACTCAACGGTCGACTGTTCTTCGTCGACGGCGCACTCGTGTACGCCACGACCCGGAAACACGACGGATCGGTCAACGATCTCCGGGGCCGGGGCACCGAGGTCCGCGACCGCCGGCGGCAGTGGTCCCTCTCCCTCCCGGAGTTGCTACGACACCAGATCACCGATGTGTTGGTTCGGATCATCCGCCGTGACGGCGGCGAGTTCCTCTTCGACGAAGGCGTGACCACAACCGCGCTGCCTTCGGGACGGACCCTTTCGTTCAACGCACTCGAGATGATCCACCGGGCCGAGGAACGGCTCGAAGAGTGGCGATCGATCGAGGAGGCGATCCCGGACTCGACCGTGAAGTATCGGCTCGCCCCCGATCTCCCGCCGGATCTCTTCGAGGTCACGGTCGACTCGAGAATGTGGACGTTCCTCGCCGCCGTCGGCGACGGCGCATCTGCCGGAGATATCGCCGAGCGGCTGCGGATCTTCGAGTTCCCAGCGGCACAGAAGATGGCCGAGTTGATCCGACGCGGGATGCTCGCACCGGTCGACGCCGAGGCAGCCGCCCAAGCCCTCCGAAGCGCTCGCGCCTCACGTGGGGCTCAACGTGCGGTTGCTGAGGCGACGCCACCGGACACGCCGAGCGACGATGCACCGCAGGTCATGGTGACCATGGTCGAGGCGACGCCGGAATCGGGCGTCAACCCGGTAGAGGCAACGTCGGCTGATCCCACCGATCGTATTGCCGATCTCTACGAAGCCGAGACGGCGTCGCAGGCGTTGGCCGAGTGGGGCGAAGACGACCCTTCACCATCACAGGCAACGCTCGAGACGCAAGCGTCAACCGAAGTGGTGTCGGGCGCGGACGAGGCGATCGCACCCGCGGACGGAGCTGCACCAAACCACGGACAGCACCAGCCTGAGGCGCTGGGGCCCGTTCCGGCACCACCCGCCCCAATGCCCGAGGTACCCGCACCACCACCCTGGATTCCCGATGGAGAGGAATCCGGCTGAAGCGGCCGTCCGTCGCATCGTGACGCTGCGCCCTGCCCGTTCCCCCCGATCGGTGGCAGACTGAGGAGATGCTCGTCCTCGGCGCCGTCATCCTCGGTCTCATCGCAATCGGCTACGGCTTCCATCGCCTGCTCACGTGGGCTGAGGCGCAGGGACACATCTACTACTTGAAGAAGCCGGCACGCCGGCCCCCGTCGCTGGGCCTCCTCGAGCAGATCTACAAGCCGGAGATGGAGTACGTCGCCGAGGAGGAAGCCGGCCAGTACGTCCGGGGCGAGGACGACGAGTCCGGGCGTGACAAGGACTGACCTCGCCCAACGCCCGAAATCCGTCACGCCTCACCCCTACGCTGATCGGCGATGAACCTGCCGGGACCGAGCGTGTTGGGGCGAGGGGTCGTCGTGCGGCCCGACGCACCGATCCCCGAGCCGTGGAGCGACGCGCCCGTCGTGACGATCGACGAAGCCACCCTCGATTCGGCCGCCCGACTCGAGGCGCTGGTCGAACGTCTCCATCGCTCCTGGGTGGCAAGGGAAGCCCTGGTCGTGAGTTGGAACGTGGCCGACGAGGCACTCGCCGTCGACGAACGGTTCGTCGAGCCGCCATGGCAGGTGCACGCCGGTTTCCTGTTCCCGTTCGAACGGTTGCGGTTCCTCGTGTTCTCGAACAACTACGACGCTCGCAACGGGACGATTCGGTGGTGGTGGAGCCACAAGGCCGCACGCACCGTGGGTGCGACGCCGGGCCCGGGACCCGATGCGACGCTGCCCGACGGCACGCCGGTGTGGATCGACGGCGGTCCCCGCCAGCCGTTGCCTGAGCTCGACGCCCCCGTCCTCAGCGGCGAGAGCATCGATGTCGGTCGCACCACACCGATCCCCTCTGTTGCCGCGCCCCCCGCCGATGGCCTGGCCGATGACCAGCTCGATGCCGTCGCTCACCTGGTCGGGCCTTCCCGAGTCATCGCCCCGGCCGGTTCCGGAAAGACCCGAACCCTCGCCGCCCGGCTCCGTCATCTCGTCGCCGAGCGGGGCGTCGAGCCCAGCCTCGTCACCGCCGTGGCCTACAACGCTCGCGCAGCAAACGAGCTGCGGGTTCGCCTCGACGCCGATCGATCGATGGTGCGCACCATCCACTCCTTGGGCTGGGCGATCGTGCGCGAGGTCCACCCCGGGGTAGAGCTGATCGAGGAAGGTGAGGTCCGCAACGTCCTCGGCAGGCTCGTCTCGGTTCCGAAGCGAGCCAATACCGATCCGCTGGGTCCCTACCTCGAGGCGCTCGAGCAGGTCAGGGCCGGACTGCGTGACCCGGAGGACGTCGAAGCGGAGCGTGACGACATCCCCGGGTTTGCGTCCGTGTTCGAGGACTACCGGGAACGGTTGTATCGGCGGGGGCGCGTCGACCACGGCGAGCAGGTCTACGGCGCCATCGAAGCCCTGCTGCGCGACCCCGCACTGCGAGCTCGGTGGCAGCAGCAGTACCGCCATCTGCTCGTCGACGAGTTCCAGGATCTGACGCCCGCCTACCTGTTGCTGTTGCGCCTCATCGCTGCGCCGCAACTCCAGGTCTTCGGGGTCGGCGACGACGACCAGGTGATCTACGGATACGCCGGCGCCGACCCCGGGTTCCTCATCGACTTCGACCGCTACTTCCCCGGTGCCGGCGAGCACGCTCTCGAGACCAATTACCGGTGTCCACCTGCAATCGTCGACGCCGCCACACACCTGCTCGCCTACAACGATCGGCGGATCGCCAAGACCATTCACGCTGCCAAGAGCTCCAACGGTGACGGAGCCCTCACGGTTGATCGTCGCGACGGAGCCGACCTGGCTGCGATTGCCGCGGACCGGATCGTGCAATGGACCGACGACGGCGTCGCACCGAACGAGATCGCCGTGCTCACCCGAGTCAACTCCTCGCTGATCCCGGTGAAGGCGGCGTTGGTCGAGCGTGGGTTCGGCACCACGGATCTGCTCGATGCCCGATCGTTGCAGCGCACCACGCTTCGGGCATTGTTCGCCTGGTTGCGCATCGGCATGCGGCCGGAGCGCTTCAGCCGGCAGGATGCGCTCGAGGCGATCCGGCGACCGGCGCGTGGTCTGACGACCGTCGCCCGCGATCTTCTCACCCGGAGCCGGTTCGACCTCGATGATCTCGTTGCGCTCGGCGCCCGCCTCGACGGCAAGCAAGCCCAACGGTGGGACCAACTCGCCGACGACCTCGTGGCCGTGGCCGAGTCGGCTGCCCGCAACGACGCTGCCGCCACCCTCGGCTTGCTCATCGACGACCTCGGACTCGCATCGTCGGCTCGCAACCTCGACGATGCGCGCACGAACGCCTCCCGTTCGAGCCACCTCGACGACCTGGTCGCCGTCCGACGGGCCGCAGCCCTGCACGAGGATCTCGAGGACTTCCTCCCTTGGCTGCAGTCGGCCATCGATACCCCGTCGGTGTCGGACGGCGTGGTGTTGTCGAGCGTGCACCGGGTCAAGGGGATGGAGTGGCCCCGGGTGATCGTGTTCGGCGCCGATCGCGGGACGATGCCGCATGAGCTGGCGGACGACATCGAGGAGGAACGCCGGGTGTTCCACGTGGCCATCACCCGGGCGATCGAAGAGGTCGTCATCCTCGCCGACCGCGATCGATCGAGCCGATTCCTCGCGGAACTCGACGGCTCGGCGCCGAAACGCAAGGAGCCGGCGCGCCGGCCCCGTCAGGAGCGACTACCCCGCCGCAAGCAGAAGGCCGCGGCGGTGTATGTCGGGGACGAAGTCCGGATCAGCGGCGGCTACGACGGTTCGGTCGTGGCCGTCAACGACGATCGTGTTTCGGTACGTCTCGAGACCGGTGCGGACCTCATCGTCCCGGCGTCCGACATCCTGGCCGTGACGAGCTCAACGGCGCCGACCCCAGCCGACGCCCCCGATCCAACGCTCGTCGAGGCCCTCCGCATGTGGCGCCGGGAGACGAGCGATCGCCTCGCCGTTCCCGCCTACGTCGTCATGCACGACGCCACGATGGACGCCATCGCGGCCGCCAAGCCCACGACCGAACGCCAGCTCATCAACGTCCCCGGCATCGGCCCCGCCAAACTCGACCAATACGGTGACGAGATCCTCGCCCTGGTCGAGGCAAACGCTGGGAAGGAATAGTCCCCCCTCGGGTGTCGGGTTGCGCGACTGGCCCGACGCCCTTGGCGTTCTCCCTCTTGGATCCCCCTCCCTACGAGGGAGGGGGACCCGAGCACCGAACCATCGGACCCAAAACGCGACACATCACCAAAGGGGGGACTGTCCGAGCGGTGCAGTGGTCGACACTGACGACTGACGACTGACGACTGACGACGCCCTACTCCAAAGGGCTCGGTGTCCCCAACTGCCCCAACTGCGATACGTCCCGGGGGAACAACAGCGCCATCGTCCAGTCGCTGACGACCCGAGACTTGCGGGCGATACCCGGCATCATCAACAGGTGGTAGCTGCGACCCATCCACCAGGCCAGCGGACCCGTGAAGGTGAACCGTTTCACCTGCGCAGTGCCCTGCCACTTCCCGAGCGTGACGGCGAGTCCGCGGGTCCGGTACGTGAAACGACGGGGTTCGGCAGCACCGAAGGTCGCGGCAACGTTGATCGCAGCGACCTTCGCCTGACGGAGTGCATGTTGCGCGGTGTTCGGAGCGAGTCCGCCGGCCGGGTCGGGAACTGCGGCGAAATCACCCACCGCATAGAGGTCGCTGCGACCGTCGACCCGCATGTGGTCATCGACGGGCACAAAGCCGCGATCGTCGGTGGGGAGACCCCATTGGGATGCCAACGGCGCGGGACGCTGACCGGCCGTCCACACGATGGTGTCCGAGTCGTAGGGAGCGACCCGCCCGCCGGAAAGCTCCACCCGCTTGTCGACGCAACTCTCGAGTCGAGTGTCTAGGTGCACCTCGATCCCCCGTCGCCGCAGCACCTTCTCGGTGAATCGGGCCAGCTTCGGATGCAAACCGGGGAGAAGCGAGTCCTGGGCCTCGACGAGTACCCACCGGCAGTCGGCGATCGACAGGGTCGGATAACGCTTCACGGCATCACGGGTCATCGACTCGAGTTCCGCAAGCGCTTCGACGCCTGCGTAGCCACCGCCGACGAACGTGAAGGTCAGCAACCGGCGCCGATGGTCGAGATCACGGGCCGCCTCGGCGGCGTCGAGCTGATGGAGCACACGATTGCGCAGCCAGATGGCGTCGGCCAACGACTTGAACCCGACGGCGTTCTCCGCGAGGCCGGGGATCGGGAAGGTCGCCGGCACGGAGCCGGGCGAGAGGATCGCCGACCCGAACTCGATGTCGTGTTCGCCGCCGTTGAGGTCGGCCACCCGCGCCTTGCGGGCCTCCACGTCGAGCGACGTCACGTGCCCGATCAGGAGGTCGGTTCGACCGAGCAGCTCGCGCAACGGGATGACCGAGTGGCGTGGTTCCAGCGTCCCGGATGCAGCCTCGGGAAGGAGCGGCGAGAACAACATGAAGCTCTCCGGCGCAACGAGGAGTACTCGCTCGCTCCGACCGTCGAGCTGCTTCTCCAGCTCGAGCGCAGCGAAGGCGCCACCGAAGCCGCCGCCGACTACGAGAACGTCGTACCACATGGGGGAAAGGCTACCCGGGAGGGTGTCGCTGTTCGGACTCACTCAGTCTCCGACGTGCGGCTCCATTGTGATGGTGAACTCCAGGTACACCGGTGATCCGGCCACCGGTTCGTACCCCACTGACTCACGGTTGATGCGGTCTTCCAGGTGATACAGGACGTTGAACCATCCCGATGCGGTCGATGTCCCGGCATCCCAGGTCAGGTCGTGTCCGGACAGGGTGAAATGCTCCATCAGCGTTAGCTTGGCGCGCTTCTTGCGGCTGGTCTCCTCGACGTAGTAGTCGAAGTGCCACAGCACGTCGGTGACGGCCCCCGCGTCGTCGAGTGAGATGAAGAGTCCCCCGAAGCGCGACGCGGTGCCGTCGAGCATCTCCCCGTGACAGCCCGAGAACCCGCTGGCAATCACAGGCTCCGGATACTGCCGGCTCGTGTCCACGCCCGGGATGTCGAGATCCAGTAGCACCAGCTCCGTCGGTGGCACTGGGCTCAGCCCGTCGGCGTCGCGCTGCATCACCATCGTCCCGGTGATCGCGTCACCGTCCTCGCACGTCGTGGCCAAGGCCCCGGACACTGCCGCATCCACGAGCACCTGGTCGTTGCCCGGGTGCTCGCCTGCGCAGGCAGGATGATCCGGCCTGTCGTCACAGAATCCAGGCGGTACCGCTCCGGCCGCCGAAGTGAACAAGAGGACCACAACAGCAACGCTGGATCCAATCGTTAGTCGCCTCATCCGCCTCTCCTTCCTAATTCTCCCCTGCAGGCGGCCACACCCAGCCGATGATGACGTTCGTTACCTCGGCGTGTACGGCGAAACCGCCCCCACCGGTGAGGCCGACGTAGCCGTCTGTCCCGGAGGCGATGTCCCATACGCCGGCCAGGTGTTGGGCGCCCGTGTAGAACTCGTTGGCGCCGAGGACGAAGCTGCCGCCTCCGTCATCGCAGGTGTAGAGGTCTTCCCAACGCCACGAGGCCGCCGGGGGCGGCTCGGTGTTGTCGACAAACTCGACGGAACCACCTGGGCAGAGGAAGCCGTCGTCCACGGCGGGGCCCGCTGCGGTGAACGTGCCAGAGGTGTAGTCGACCAGTATCTCAACGGCCAGCTTGTCCGCTCCTCCGACAATCTCCTCAATCATCTCGCTTGGGAAGAAGGCCTCGCAGGGTGCGCCGTTTCCATCCGGGTCGAGTTCACTTGGCCGCTCGTAGAACACCCAATAGCTGAGTGTCTCGGCGTACCCCAAGCCAATATCAGCCAGCTCCTCGCAGGAGAGGCCTTCGATTGGCGCCGGGGCACCATCTTCCTGCACCTGCTCTGGCGCAGGACCCGGATCCGTCGGTGGCGCTGCCGGATCGAAGGCTGGTCCGGCCCAGACGGCGGCGTGGTTGTCGTCCGCTCCGGCTACGGCTCCAGCAACGGCAATCCCCCTGTCGGTTGCCACGATCGCTGCGGCGTAGCCGGGTTCGATCGAATGGACCCGGTCCCAAGTGAGCCCGTCAGGTGACGTCCACAGCGTCACCGTGCCGCCGGCGCCGGCGGCAATCCATCCCGTGCCGATCGCATCCACGGCGTCCAGTGCCCCAATGTTCTCGAACGGTTGGTCGGTTGTGTCGGCCCGGGTCCACGCCACTCCGTCGGGGGAGTGCCAGATGGCTACTTCGGCTCCGCCGTCGCTGCCGACGGCGACGAACCCACCGGGTCCTGCAGCGACATCGATGATGGAGATTCCCGAGTCGGTGTCGGAGGTGAAAGCTTCTGAGTTTGGGTCGATCCGGTCCCAGTTGCGACCGTTGGTGGATGTCCAGATCGCACCCACGAATTCGCCCTCGTCGTTGACGGCGGTACCGACCCCCACGACCCGTCCGTCGGCGTCGGCGGCGAGCGACTGGAAGCCGGTGAGAGTTGTAGCTGAGGAGTAGTCGTAGGCCTCCCCCTGCCAGACTCGCTCCCACTCGATGCCGTCGGAGGAGAACCAAACTGTCGGTTGGATGAGTTCTGTCTCCCCGACAGTTGTGTAGAAACCGCCGGCCCCAATCAAGCCGTGTTCGGTGTTCACGACATCGAGCAACGCGCTGAGTTCGCCGAATACTTCGGGGGCGGCTGCGGAACGATCCCAGGAGGTTCCGTCGACAGACGTCCACACCGTGGCATGAGGAGCGCAGGGTTCTGCGTCGTCCTCACAGCCCATACCGACCGCCACGAGACCGGGACCGCCCTCGGTAACTCCGTACACCAGTACAGCGCCGAGATTCAGCGCCGGATCATCCTCGGCGAGCCGAGTCCACTCCACGCCGTCGGCCGAGCTGAAGATCACTCCGTTCTGGCGGAAGTCCTCCTCACCGGGGTCGAACCCCACGGCCACAAGTCCGGACCGGGTTGCGATCATGTCGAACAGGCCGACGACCGGCGTCATCGTCTGCGAGCCAACCCGTTGCCAGGTATCGGGCAGGTTCAACGAGCTCTGCGGTGGAGCCGTCGTCGGCGGAGTCGTCGTCGGCGGGACCGTGGTGGTCGGCGTGTCGACAACAACGGGGCCCCGATCCGGCCCCGGCCAGAACAACATGACCGTCCCGACGATGAGCACTGCCACGAACGCTGCCGCCGCCACCAACCATCCCCGTGAGCGCGTGCGCTCAGGGAGCCGCGGTCGGATCCGTTCCTCCGTTTGCATACCGACCCTCCGTTCGATCTCGGCGAGGGCCGCATCACGTGTCCATGCCTCCGCAGGCAGCGGAGTGTCGGGCGCGAATTCGTCCGTGACCGCCAGGTGCTCGAGAAGGAGTTGGTCGTCGTTCATGCGTCACCTCCCTTCGGTATCGCACGGGGGGCATGTGGTGAAGACCAGTCGTATTGCCCTGCAGCCTTGCGCAGGCGCTTGACGGCTCGAGCCGATCGTTTCTTGGCGGCCTCTCGACTACACCCGAGGGCAGTCGAGAGCTCATCGAGGCTCAGGCCCTCGTAGGCGCGCAGGCGAAGGACCTCCTGGTCTGCGTGTTTGAGACTGTGCAGCGCTTGCAGAACAGACGCGTGCTCGACGTTGCGAACGATCACCGTTTCCGGGTCCGGGTCCGCATATCGAGGCTGCGAGTTGAGCTTCGAGCTCAGAGCGGCGGCCCGCCGCAGCGAACGGCGGAAGGTGCTCACCTCGTAGCGGGCAATCCCGTAGAGCCACGGCAGAGCACGTTCGTCCTCCGGCATCTGGTCGATCTTCTTCCAGGCGACCGTGAAGACGTTGGCCGCTGCGTCGTTGGCTTGGTTCGCGGGAAGGCGACGGAAGCAGTAGCGGGTGATTGCATCGAAGTGCTCGTCGAACGCCTTCCGGAACCTCGCCTCGCTGGCTGCTGGATCAGGCACGGTGTGCCGCTCCTCCGAAGATGCCTGTATCCCATGCGTCCGGATACGCAAGGTGGGGGACAGGGTTTCTGGGGTGTCCTCGATCGCGCGGTCCCGGACGCATAGACGAGTGAACCCGGGTTCTCGCACGGGAAACGGGCGGCGGGACGGCGGACGCCGGCCCTTCGCCCGCGCCCAACAGGAGTGCCGCACACCGCCATCGGCCCCTCATCAGGACACAGTGCGTCACCGACGGAGATGGGAGTAGGGGCTTCCGGGTCGGTCGACCGCTCCACCTCCGATGCCTTGCCTCGCAGTGGCGCCAAAAGCTGGAGTGCACCGCAAGACGGCTACCGTCCGCTCGATGAGCGGCACGATTTCGAATCAGCGGATTTGGGCCGTTGTGCTGCTCACCAGCTTTGGCTGGGGTACGGCGCCGGTGTTGATTCGGGTGGCGCTGGACGAGGGGCTGGAGCCGCTGGCGATCACGGCCGCCAACTCGATCATTGCGGCGATCGCCGTCATGGTGTTCCTTGGTTTCGTTCGGAGCGGGGTCACCATCGGGCGCATCGAGCTCCGCATCGGAGCGGTGATGTCGATCCTCAGCGTCGTGCTGCCGTTCCTCTCACGGAACCTCGCATTGGAGTACGCATCCGCCGGGTTCGTCAGCCTGATGACCGCGCTCGTGCCGCTCATCACTGCGGTCGGCGCTCACTTCGTGCTCGCCGACGAGCCGCTCAAGGCGGCGACGGTCGGTGGGTTGGTGCTGGGTCTCGCCGGAGTCGCTGCACTGGTGCTGTCGGGCGATTCGGGAATCGGGGAGGGGGGCAACCCGGCGATCGCCACCGGGTACGCGCTGATCGGGGTGGTCTCCGTTTCCGCCGGCGCGGTCTACGCCAAACGTCACGCCGGGGAGTACTCCGTGCTCGGCGTCTCGGGGACCCAGTTCGTGATCGGATCGGTGCTCGCGTCGATCGCGATGCTGATCGGCGAAGGTATCCCGGCCAACCCCACCGGCACCGGATGGCTCAGCCTGATCTACATCGGTGTGATCGGCACGTTCATGCCGGTCGCGCTCTACTACTGGCTGCTCCGCCACGTCACGGTCACCTACTCGACCATCATCGGCTACGTCGTCCCGTTCGTCGCCGTCGTCGTCGGCATCATCGCGCTCGGCGAGCAGCTCCAGCCGGGCATCATCCTCGGCGGCGCACTCATCTTCGCCGGCGTCGTCATCACCGACTGGCTCAGAATCCG
>JASJAX010000076.1 GCA_030066755.1 Acidimicrobiia bacterium | reverse complement strand
CATCACGTTCGCAGATTTGGGCTTCGCCCAAACTGCGGCATCTGGGGCGCCTTCGGCGCCCGTCTCAGGTCGCAGGTCTGAGCACTCGGCGGCCTGACTTGGGACTTGAGACTCGGGACTTGGGACTTGGGACTTGGGACTTGCGACCCGACCCCACCTCGCTGAGGGCGCCCGTCTGCCGCGTCCTGCCCTAACCCCGAATGGCGTCGAGCCTGAAGATCTGTCCGCTGATCGTGGTGACGATGAGCTCACCGTTGCCGTCGGTGGCAAGGCTGGTGATGTTGCCGAGGCGACCGAGATCCGGCGACCAATCGACGAGGTCGCGCACGGCGATTCCGTCGGTCGTCAGGCTTCGGATCCAGCCACCGCAGTAGTCGGCGTAGAAGTAGGAGCCGTGAAGTTCGGGGATCGACGCCCCGCGGTAGACGGGGCCGCCGACGACTGCGCATCCGCCACTGCGGCCGTACTCGAGGAGCGGCATGGTGATCCCGGTGGTGTCGCAGGTTGGATCGACAGGCTCTTCTTTGAAGTAACAGGCTGTGCCCTCGGTGATGGACCAGCCGAAGTTGGACCCTGCCCCCTCGTCGATCGACACCACGTCGATCTCCTCGAATCCTTCTTGGCCCACGTCGGGGATGTAGAGCAGGCGGGACACGGGATCGACAGTGATCCGCCACGGGTTGCGCACGCCGTACGCCCAAACCTCACGCATCTCGTCCGTCTCGACCCCCACGAACGGGTTGTCCGGTGGGATCGCATAGGGCTCGGTGTCGACGTCGAGTCGTACGATCGTGGCGAGGAGGTTCGTCGGGTCCTGCCCGTTCTTGTTGGGATCACCGATGAAGCCGCCGTCGCCGAGCGACATCCACAGATAGCCGTCCGGTCCGAAGCTGAGCGAGCCGGACTGATGCCAGACATGAGGTTGCTCCACCTCGATCACGAGCCGTGAACTGTCGGGGTCCGCCCGATCCGGATTCGACTCGGATGCCGTGAACTCCACCAGACGAGCATCGCCTTCGAGATCGGTGTAGAACACGTAGAACCGTCGGTTCTCGTGGAATCGTGGATGGAACTCGATGGTCACGAGGCCCTGCTCGTTGTTGTCGAACGAGACCTCGTCGGTGAGATCGAGGAACGGTTCGTCGAGGGTGACGCCGTCACGCACGACGTACACGTACCCTTCCTGATCGACGACGAAGAGCCGATCGTCGCCGATTGGTGCGCGGGCATCGGCCGGTCGGGCGAACCCGTCGGCGACGAGCGTCGCTTCCAACCCGACAAAATCGGCGGACGGGTCGATCACATCGATGGTGGGCGCCGGAATGGCCGTCGACGTGGGGCCCGTGCCGAGCGCAGGGCCGGCGTCGGATGGGTCGCCACAGGCGGCGAGCAGCAGCGTCAACGCAACGAAGAGAACGGGAACACGTCGCATCCTGACGAGGTTAGGGCCATCGTGAACGAACCCCGCATCGAGCGATCGAAGTTGGTTCGGGCCGATGCGTATCGTTTGCACGAACATCACGAGGAGCTGATCATGACCGACACGAGCATGCCGACTGACGCAGAACTCCGGGACCGGCTGACCCCTCTGCAGTACCAGGTGACACAGCAGGCCGGCACGGAACGCGCCTTCACCGGTGAGTACTGGAACACCAAGGCGCCCGGCAAGTATCACTGCATCGTTTGTGATGCACCGCTGTTTTCGAGCTCCACCAAGTATGACTCGGGGAGCGGCTGGCCGAGCTTCTGGGAGGCGCTCGATCCGGAGGCGGTCGAGCTCCAGGAGGATCGCAGTTACGGCATGGTCCGCACGGAGGTCACTTGCGCCCGTTGTGGCGCCCACCTCGGCCACCTGTTTCCCGACGGGCCCCAGCCCACCGGGATGCGGTACTGCATGAACTCAGCGTCGTTGCGGCTCGAGGAAGACGACACCCAGTCAGGCTGAACGCGCCCGTCACCGCATGCCGTCCATCCAGGCGTGTGCCGGGACGGCATCGGTGAGGCCGTGCGGGTCGACGAGGGAGCGCGGGGGAGCCGTGGGGCGTTCCGTTGCGCAGGTGAGGACGAACTCGCCGGCAACGAACCACCAGCCGGGGAACACGCGCCCTTCGTCGCCGGTAATGGTCAATGGGTGCCATGGTCCGTCGGTTGGATCACCGACCTCGACCTCGACAGTCCGGGTGTCGCGTCGCAGTCCGGTTCGGAGCACCTTGAGCGCGCTCTCCTTCGCCGACCAAATGAGATTCGCCATCAGGTCGGGTTGGTCGTCCGCGGCGACGGCACGCTGTTCGCTTGAGGTGAAGTAGTCCCTGACGAACGCCGCACTGCGCTGCTCGACGAGCTCTAGGTCGCAACCGATGCGGCCGTGACCGGCAAGCACCATGCACACGGCGTGGTCGGCCCGATCCGTCATCGCGATCTCGAGGTTGCGATGGCTGCCGGCGACCTCGACGAATGGTGCTCCGTCGTAGGCGTTGCGGACGATGACGGTCTGCAGCGATTGAGGATCGGTGGCGTACCCCAAGGTCGCAGCGATCGTCGCCTTAGCGGTCCAGCGAGCGAGCGTGGTCTCGCTCTTGCGCTTGGTGTAACGCATGCGTGCGAGCCGCTCTGCCATGAGCTCATCGATCCAGCGGTCGTCGTGAGGCACGTCGGTCATCGACGCAGCGAGCCAGGAGGCGGAAGGGTTCACAACCCGGTGTCGGCCTGGGCTCGTGCGATTCCGCGTTCGATGGCGGCGACGAGGTATGAGCGGAGCTCGGCGACCGGGATGATGTGATCGATCGAACCGACCTCCATGGCTCGTTGCACGCTGTGGACCTGGTCGAACGTATCGGCAACCTCGCCGCGTTTCTCGGCTTGGACGGCGGCGTACAGGTCGTCGAACTCGTGCATCAGCTGGGTCCGCTCCGCACCATCGGCTTCCGCAATACGACTCCGAAGCTCGGTGATGCGCTCATCGTCCTCGATCCTGCGTCGCACGTCGCCGACGAACACCACGGCAGCAGCGGGGGCTCCGCCGATGACGGATGCTCGGGCGCCCTCGAGGGCGGCGACCTCCATGTTGTCGTTGAGCGTCTTGGAGAAGACGACGAACGCGCCACCGTGGTAGCGCGACACCACGCAGAAGACGATGGGCCCGTCGAAGTTGACCACCGCACGGCCGATCTCGGCTCCGTACTCGAGCTGCCATCTGCGCATCGACTCCGGCGACCCATCGAAACCGGACAGGTTGGCCAGGACGACAAGGGGACGGTTGCCCGACGCTGCGTTGATCGCCCGTGCGACCTTTTTCGACGCGACGGGGAAGAGCGTACCGGCCGTCCACTGCAGCGGTCCATCGGCCGGAACGAATCCAAGACGGTCGATGGGCTTGGACTCGAGGCCCACCATCGTGATGGGGTATCCACCAATGAAGGCGTCCCACACGACGGCGGTCTCAGCGTGCTGCATCCCATGCCATCGTTCCAGCCACCGGGCGTCCTCGTCGGTGACCGCCTCCATGACCCGACGGATCTCGAACGGTCGTTTCCGCTCCGGGTTCGCCTCCATCGAGAACACCTCTCCGATGGTTGCGAAGTCCCCGCCGTGCGGCGCCTCTCGCACGTCGCGGTCGATCGGGTCATCGGTCGCGGCGCGTCGGGGGAACCGCTCGCTCGGAATCGTGTAGCTGTACTCGTAGTGCTGGAGCAGGATTCGGCATGCGTCGGCCACATCGCGGGCAACGTATTGGGCTTGCCCGTTCGGACCCATGATCCGTTCGTAGCCACCGATACCGCGATTGTCCTCGGCGGATACCCCGCCGGAGTAGTCGAGCGCCTGTTTGCCCGTCAGCACCATGGCGGCGTTGGGTGTCATGACGAGGATGCCCTTGGTGTGCATCAGCATCGTCGCTTCGGCGTTCCAGTACGGCTGGGCGCCGACGTTGATACCAATGACGATCACATTGAGTTCGTTGCCGCGCTGGGTGAACT
Source organism: Acidimicrobiia bacterium (assembly GCA_030066755.1). Lineage (GTDB taxonomy): Bacteria > Actinomycetota > Acidimicrobiia > Spongiisociales > UBA5794 > JASJAX01. The sequence continues at coordinate 13,203 of JASJAX010000076.1, read as the reverse complement.
CGATGATGCGCCGGAGCACCCGGCCAATCCAGTCCATGTTCTCGGTGCCGGATTCCATGGAGATCCGGGCGCCCGCCGACAGTGCGAACCACTCGAGGGGGATTCCGCGTTCCTCAGCGAGGTCCATCGCAGCGTTGATGCGACGGCATTCCTCTTCGGCGAGGTTGCCCATTCCGCGGGTGGGGTCGCCGATGATGATGACCCGCTCGATGCCCTCCGGATAACGATCGGTGAAGTTCTTGACCGTGCCGACGACGACGTTGGCGGTGTTCTCACCAGAGGGCCGATCAACGGGAACGAGGCGTCCATCCTCGAGGTCGTGTTCGAGGAACTCGCCGGGTGGTATTCCGAAGCCGGCCTCGCGGCGTGGCGGAGCCAACGTGTCGGCGATCTCGGCGGGATGGAGCAGTCCACGCTGCCGGAGGCGCACGATCATCTGGTCGAATGCCGACAGTGGCTGCATGGGTTCTGTCGCAGGCTTGCGCATGCGGAAGCGAAGCTGACGCCCCCCGGGGTTGGAGATCTCGATGACGCGAGCCCTGATGTTCCCCGACGGTCGGCGCACCCGTACTCGGACCTGCACCCGCTCGAGCCCGAGGCCCTCGGTCTCGCGCGCCAATCGGTACACGAGATCGTTGATCTCAGAATCGCTGAAGTCCAACAGGGGCCACACGTACAGCATGACTCGGTTCCATTGGAGTCGCCGGCGTTCCTTCTGGTGCGCCTGGAAGTGGCGGATGGGCCCGAGGGCGTCACGGAAGATGCGTTCGAACTCGGGCACACGCACGATACGACCGCTGTCGTCGCGGATCGGGGTCAGGTCGCGGACCTCGCCGAGCGCAAAGAGCCGTTCGTCCTTGGGGTTCTCCTTCGAGACGGCGTGGAAGAAGTAGACGTCGGCCAGGCTGGGTAGGCGGCGGTGGTCGAAGTTCGACAGTCGCCACAGTTCGAGCCGCTTGCCCATCATCGGGTGGAGATCTCGGTACTGCGTCTCCTCGATGTACGTGTCGTCTGGCCCCGGGCGGTACGTGAAGTTGAGTACACCGGTCAGATCCATGCCGGTCTCGGGGCCCGACACGGCGACCACGATTCGGCGGAGCTGCAGCGACCCGATGCCTCGGCCGAGTACCGATCGGACGTGCGCTTCCACCTCGTTCGGCGTGCCGGCGGCACCGGTTTGTCGTACGTAGATGTCCACGACCACGTCGTGTTCCGCGGGCATTGCCGCGACGATCGCGCGGAGCGCCTCAACCCCGTCCTCCAACTCGTCGTATCCGATGCGGGTTGACACGACGTGGATTTGGCGTCCCTCGTACGGGTATTGCGACGCGCTGAAGAGGTATCCGTTGCGCCAGTGATTCGCAAACTCGCTGAGGTCACGTATCCGGTAATACCGTCGGGTCATCACCTCGAGCAGGGCTTCCCTGAGGTGATCGGGGGCGCGGTCGAACCGAGCGGAGAGCGTTGGTTTGAGCGGCTGTGAGCAGTCCACGAGTTGCGCAATGATGTCGGCTCGATCGGGCCGGTTCTCGTGTTCTTCCAGGCGTTCCAGGAGGTCATCGACCTCTGCATACCGGGCTTGGCGAATCTCATTGAGGAACGGCAGGTCGAACGAGCGGTAGCGCAGTTCCTGAGCGATGTCGTGGACGGCGGGATACCGGCCCTGGGTCTCGTGAATGAGCCTCGTGAGCGTGTCCTCGAACACCACCTGTGACTCGTCGGCATGGCCCAATCGGTCCTCGAGGACACCGAGCAAAGCGGGTGTCTGCGTCGCCATCCGGGCATGGGACTTGGCGAGGCGGAACAACGCGCCGACGAGCGCCGGCGTGGTGTGGTCGAGCGAATCGACGCCGTAGTACCGCAGCGTCTTGAGCAACTGGTTCGTGAACCGGTCCGGCAGCGTTCCCCGATGCGCCCCGAGGTCACGCAGGTAGTCGAACAGATACTCCTCGGTCGTGCGTCGTTCGCTCGTCAACAGCTCGTCCGGCAAGGCTCTGCGGAACAACGCGATCACATCGACGAAGATCTCGATGACTCGATCCTCCATGGCGCGGACCTCGGGATCGGCCGCACCGCCCGGGCACAGTTCGCTGCCGGGAGCGGCCATCGAGTCGAGCAGCTCCGGGCTGACGTCCCAGCCGAGCAGCATCGCTTCGAGTGTGGCGAGGTAGTGGCGGCACCCGCGGTGTTCCATCGAACTCGGGTCCTCGGCAAAGGGGCTCAGGTCGACCGTGGAGTCCTGGGTGGCGCCGGTAGCGGCCTCTGCCGGGTCGATGATGAGCAACGGGGTACCGGTTGCGACCTGCGTGTTCTCGCGAACATCGATCGACCGAACGGTGCCCGCAAACTCAGCGTCGAGGGTCGTCTCCATCTTCATTGCCTCGATGACGGCGAGGCGATCGCCGGGCTGCACCTCATCGCCGGGTTTGACGGCAATCGAGACGACAACCGCTGGTGAGGGGGCGCGGATCACGCCGCCTTCATCGTGCGTGATGCGATGCGCAACCCCGTCGACTTCGACGAAGTGGGTCGCACCGTGCACGACGGACAAGATTCGATAGGTGTTCCCGGCACAATGCAGACGAGTCCCGGTCCGGCCAAGAGGTTCGATCGTGGCCTCGATGACGTTCGCACCGAAGGTGAGTTGGTACTTCAGGGGTGCGAGCTCGGCGACATGGATGGCGAATCGTTGGCGTCCGTAGCGCAGTTTCACCTCCTGGCCGATACCAGGCTTGATCTCGGGGCGGCCGTGACTCGCGGTGTCGCGGAAGAGCGCGATCGAGGTCTCGATCTGCTCCTGGTACGCCGTGATGGCGGCGGCGATGACTGCAGCCCCGGCGTGGCGACTGCCGACATGCTCTCCGTCGGCGACGAGCCGATCCACCCAACCGACGTCGAACTCGCCGTTGATGAAGTCGGGGTGGGAGAGCAGTGACTGGAGGAAGGCCTTGTTCGTCGTTCCCTCACGCACGACCACCCGGCTCTGGCTCAGTGCCCGCATCAACCGGCCACGGGCTTCCTCGCGGGTTGCGCCCGACGCGATGACCTTGGCGACCATGGAGTCGAAGTCGGATGCGATCTCGTCCAGCTCTTCGATGCCCGTGTCGACTCTGATTCCGGGACCTGACGGGAATCGCAGCAGCTCGACGACCCCAGGGGCGGGGGTGAACCCGCGATCGGCATCCTCGGCGTTGAGGCGGGCTTCGATGCTGTGCCCGACCGTCGCCGGGGGATCACCCTCGAGGGGGTTGCCGAGCGACACGTGGAGCTGGCCCTTCACGAGGTCGAAACCGGTCGTGACCTCGGTGATGGGGTGCTCTACCTGGAGCCGAGTGTTGACCTCCATGAACGAGAACGTGCCCGTGTCTTCGTCGTAGAGGAACTCGACGGTTCCGGCGCAGTGATAGCCGGCAGCAGACCCGAGCCTCGCCGCGGCCTCCTTGATCTCGGCGTCTTGCTCGGCCGTGAGCGCAGGCGAAGGAGCCTCCTCGAGCAGCTTCTGGTTGCGGCGCTGCACCGAGCAGTCCCGGACCCCGACCGGCCACACGGTTCCGTGGAGATCGCCGATGATCTGCACTTCGATGTGGCGGGCTCCCGCAACGAGCCGCTCGAGGAAGATCGTGTCGTCACCGAAGGCACTCCGCGCCTCAGACTGAGCCGACAGGAACGCAGCTTCGATGTCCTCCATCCGATCCACCCGGCGGATGCCGCGACCGCCGCCTCCGGCCGCCGCCTTCACCATGAGTGGGAAACCGAGTTCGCGGGCCCGGTCCAGAGCGTCCTCCGGCGTCGGTACCGGCCCACCGCTCCACGGCGCCACTGGAACGCCCGCCGACTCGGCAAGTCGCTTGGCGGCGATCTTGTCGCCGAGTGCCTCCATGACGTCGGGACTCGGGCCGATGAAGACGATGCCGAGGCGCTTGCACATTGCGGCGAATTCGGCGTGTTCGGCAACGAACCCCCAGCCGACCCATGCGGCTTCGGCGTTGGTCGCAACGAGTGCTTCCTCGAGGCGGGCGTAGTCGAGGTAAGAGAGCCGACGGTTGCCGTCGGCGTCGTCGAACCACGCCGAGCCGAGGGAGTAGTGCTCATCGGCCTCCCGGACGAACATGGCGTGCGCATCCGGTTCGGTGTGGAGGGCGATCGATCGGAGACGAGTCCCGTGCTCGACGTTGTACTCACCGACGGCATTGATCAGCCGTACCGCCGGCTCACCTCGGTTGACGATCGCAATGCGCTCGAAGCTCACTCGATCAGTCCTCTCTCGACATCGCCGCCCGCAAGGGCGCGGCCTCCTCCTCATCGACCGGGGCCGGCATCACGACGGTGCGGTAGCCACGCATGGCCATGAAGGCCGTCCCTGCCTCATCGACGACCTTGGCATCGAACCCCTCATCGACCGGAGTGACCACTGCGTGGAGCCGGCCGGATACGGCCTCGCCGCTCGCATAAGAGACTCGATCGATGTGCATCGGAAGGGCCATGCGACCCGTGGTACCGATCTCCCATACGCCTGCCGTCTGGAAGGCCAGCTCCGTGAGCCGGGGCTGGGTCACCAACGAAGCATCCGGTGGGATGTGATTCGACGGCAGATCCAACTTCATCGCCGCAGCGACGCTGTCGTCCCCGATCCATCCTTGGTCCATGACCTGGTACGCAGGGCCGTGGAAGTAGATCGTGTAGATCGCATCGGCGTCGACCGTCGTGTCCGCCACGGCCGGCACCTTGCCGCCTTCGAGGACCGGTTCGTCGACGGCGAGTCGCACGTTTCCGGTGAAGTGGATCGTGACCTGCGGCTCCTCCTGGTTGGCCAACGTGCGGACCCCGATCAGGCGACAGTGTCCGATCACGTCGTCCCCATCGAGCGTGTACGTCACGTGCACGGTGACGGTTCGCGGCTCGTTCCGGTAGAACTTGAATGGGGCCTGGAAGTCGACATCCTCAACGGCGAGCACCGCTCGATCTGGGAACGCAATCCGTGCTGCCGCGGCGAAGGCCTCAACGCCCATCACCCCCGGGAGCACCGGGGTACCGTCGATCTGGTGATCGAACAGGAACGGCTGCTCGGTCGGATCGAGGTCGACGCTGACACTCAGCCCGTCGAAGATCCCGAAGCTCGCGACCGAGTCGGTCATCACCGATCGTGTCGTCTCGTCCGCAAGGGACTCGGGCGCCACGCCGCCGGTCGGGTGGAACTCGTCGAGCAGAATCCCGAGGCGCAGCCCGACGACCATCTCCCCACCGGTGGAGCGACCGGTCACCTCACGGCGCACGATCGGAATGCCGGCTGCGGCCGGCAGCATGTCGATGCCGACGGCCTTCATCACGGTGGGGATCGATCCGCGAGTCGCCATGCCGATGTCGCCCCAAGCGGTCCAGTCAAGGGCAACGCCGAGCGTGTCCGATCCGGTGTTGCGTTGGTTGGCGGTGTACTTGCAGAGCAGGTCATTGGCCGCCGAGTAGTCGGTCTGCCCGTTGTTGCCGAACCGGCCGGCCACGGAGCTGAAGACCACGGTCGAGGCGATCGGGGTATCTCCGAGCCCTCGCAGGAGGTTGAACCAACCGTCCGCCTTCACATCGAAGACCAGGTCGTACTCGCGTCGCTCCTTGTCCGGCAGCAGGCGGCTGATCTCGAGTCCACCGGCGTGGAGCAGCACGTCCACCTTGCCGTGGTCATCTGCCACCCGTTGCATGGCCGCACCGACCGCTCCGCCGTCGGTCAGGTCGACACTGTGGTACACGGCAGTGCCGCCGGCTGCTTCGATCGCCTGGATCGTTGCGAGGGCGGCGTGGCTGCGTTCGATACCGGCGAGGTGCCGCTCGACGATGGCCGGGGTGGCCTTCTCGCCTGATGCCTTGAGCCGCTCGAAGATGGTGCGTTTCAGGCCGTCGCGATCCTCGCCGAATGCTGCGATGTCGGAGTCGTTGCGATCCGGTTCGGGTGTCAGATCGAGCAAGTGGAACGTTCCGCTCGATGCGCGGGCGAGATCGGCGGTGATCGCCGAAACGATGCTTCCGGCGGCGCCGGTCACGACGATCACCGAGTCGGAATCGAGGGTGATCCCTGCCGGCTCCTCGGGGAGTGGCTGCTCGGTGATGCCGATGGTCCAGCGATGCCCGTCCTTGCGGCCGATCTCCACCGCTCCCGGGTCGGAGAGGGTCTCATCGATCAAGGCGTCTGCCAAGGCCGCCGTCTTGCGGCTCGCTGGGAAGTCGACTGCCTTCACGAGCGCGTCCGGCTTCTCCCGTTTGAACGCTTTCGTGAATCCGGTCACGGCACCGCCCATGGGCGCAGTGGCCCCGTCCGGTCCGTAGCCGTGGAGCCCACCGAGGCGGGTGGCGGACAGCAGGAAGGTGCCCTCGGCGCCGACCTGGTCGTATGCGTGCCGCATCGTCTCGAACAGCAGCTTGACTCTGCGGCGCAGGTGCTCACGCCAGCCATCGAGGTCGAGTTCGGCGATCGCCGGTTCGGTGTCGAGCCCGGGCAACCAGTAGACGCCGGTGATATCGCCGCCTTCGGCGAACTCGTCGAGGCGTGCCTTCAACTCGTCGGCGCTCGGGGCGTCGTCGATCGCAAGCGTCGCTGCACCGATCTTGTCGAGCCGCTTGAGCAGGGCCTTACCGACCCCGCCCTCATCGAGCATCACGACGATGCGACTGCTCTCGTCCAGCGTCACCCCGGTCGGGACACAATGGTCGAGGGCAGGCCGGAGGACCGGCGTCGGGATCCGGCGAGCAACCCCCGCCGCCGCCTCGTCATCACCGCGAAGTGTGGTGTCCTCAGTGCTCGCAGTTTGGGCGGAGCCCAAATCTGCGGACGGCGCCGTAGGCGCCGCGGCTGCTGGCGACTGGCTACTCGGCGGCGGAGCCGCCGCCGCGAGATCTGGGCGTCGTTCTCTGACGAACCCGATCACGTCGGCCAAAGTTGGGTAGTCGCGTAGGGCCAACGAGTCGTCGCGTTCGATGTCGTATTCCTCGCGAATCGCGGCAAACGTCTCAGCCTGCTTGACGGTGTCGACTCCCAGGTCCGCTTCGAGGTCTGCGTCGAGCTCCAACATGTCGGTCGGATACCCGGTCTGCTCGGCAACGAGTTCGAGGACCTTGGCCACGACGGGGTCTTGGCCGGGGGCAGCCTCGAGCTGCGAGTCTCGAGCCTCGAGTGGTGTGGACTCGGGACTCGGGGCTCGTGTCTCGGGGCTCGCGGCCGCCAGATCGGGGCGTCGCTCTCGCACGAAGCCGATCACGTCGGCCAGGGTTGGGTAGTCGCGTAGGGCCAACGAGTCGTCGCGTTCGATGTCGTATTCCTCGCGGATCGCGGCAAAGGTCTCGGCCTGTTTGACGGTGTCGACGCCGAGGTCCGCCTCGAGATCGAGGTCCAGGTCGAGCATGTCCGGCGGATACCCGGTCTGCGCAGACACCAACTCGAGGACCTTCGCAGCGACGGGATCTCCTGCAGTAGCGGTTGGCGCCTCGCTGGGGGCTGGTGCCTGGGGGCTGGTGGCCGGCGGCGGAGCCGCCGCGGCCAGATCGGGGCGTCGTTCTCTCACGAACCCGATCACGTCCGCCAAGGTTGGGTAGTCGCGCAACGCAAGACTGTCGTCGCGTTCGATGTCGTATTCCTCACGAATCGCGGCGAACGTCTCGGCCTGCTTGACCGTGTCGACGCCGAGGTCGGCTTCGAGATCCAGGTCGAGGTCGAGCATGTCCGGTGGATACCCGGTCTGCGCCGAAACGAGCTCCAGCACCCGATCGGCCACCGGATCGCCTGCAGGCTCGGCAGGAGGAGCCACAACCGGCGCCGGCGCGGCGGTTGGAGCGGGAGCCTGTGGGCTGGCGGCCGGTGTAGGGGCCGCCGCAACCGGCTCGGGTGGAGTGACGACCGGGGCGCTCGACGCCACAACAGGCGTACTCAGTGCTCGGTACTCGGTACTCGGTGCTGGCGGCGCCGAAGGCGCCGCGATGGGCGCTCCGACGTCGCGCACCCGGAGCGTGCGTTTCACGATCTCCGTCTCCGCTCCCGGCAGGCCCGTGACGGCTCGCAGCCACAAATTCCACTGATTCGAGTCGATGACGCGCGTTTCGAACCCGAGCGCATCGGGTTCCGGATGCACACCCGAAGCCAAGGGAACGTGGCGGTACAAGGTCATGCTGATCTGGGACCCGAACCCGGCACCGAGGCGCAGCGCGTACGTGATGGGGTACGTCCCGCCGCGCGAGAGGTTGAGGTCGCCGAGATCCGGGTCAGGTTCGCGATGGTTTGGAACCGCGGGGACCATCCCCGTCTCCATCGACTTGATCGCCAGGATGTCCTCGACCCCTGCGCCCATCGCGTGGCCCGTGTAGCCCTTGGTGTTGGTGATCACGATGCGATCCGCGGACTGTCCGAAGACGAACCGGAGGGCATCGATCTCTGCCTGAGCGCTGCCCCCTCGGGCCGGCGTGTACGTCTCGTGTGAGACGAACACGGTGTTCGGTGCGATCTGATGGCGGTCCACGCCCCAACGGCGCTCAGCCGTTGCGACGAGATCCTCCATGACGTGGCGGATGTGGCTCGGGTCGAGCCGGCTTCCATGGAAGGCGCTGTTTGCGGTGTTGGCGCTGAGCACCTCAGCGATTGGCTGGAGACCGCGCGACGACACCGACTCAGGCGACTCGACCACGATCGCGGCCGCGCCCATTCCGAGGATCATTCCGTGACGGCGCCGGTCGAACGGCAGGGCTGCATCCTCGACCGCTTCATCCGTCGCTGCCGCTCCCATTGCGAGGAAGCCCGAGCCGATCCACTGCAACAGCTCGTCGCTGGTGACGTCGTCTCCGGAGATCACGACGACGCGTTCACAGCGGCCGGTTCGGATCCAGTCTTCGGCGAGGGCGACACCCTGGGTCGTGCTGGCGCAAGCAGCGTTGATCTGGGTGTTCGGGCCCGTGGCGCCGATGTACTCGGCGAACTGGGCGTGCCCGAACGAGACCGCCCGGTAGAGGAACTTGCGGTTGAAGGTGTACCCGTTCTGCTCGAGCTCAGCCTCGAGTTGGTGAATCCGACGCTGGAGCTCCTCTGCGAGGAGCGGAGTGGCGCCGAGGTCGGAGATGCGCGCCTGCAAGCTCTGCAGCTCGGTGAGCCGATCTTCGAGCGCCTTGGCCGTGTAGAACCGCTCGGCCTCCTCCATCAGGCCGTTGGCGCCCGGGAACGCCGAGGCGAAAACGACACCCGTGGTCGCGCGATATGCCTCGGGCAGCATCCACCGTTCGGGCAATTGGGTCCCGGTGGTGGTGTCCTTGTACTTCATCACCAACGGGATGCCGGCGTCACGCAGCGCGTCAAGACCGGCGCCGATGGCGAGCACGCTCGCCTGATCGAGCGAATCGATCCGCTCCTCCGGGAACCCGAACTCCTCAGTGAGATCGATACGCCCACCGCGACCAGCGAGCTTGATGACATCGGCCTGGTCGTCGATGGTCTCGAAATGGCCGCCGCCGGCTTCGGACTTCACGAGTCGTGTGATGTGCTTGTCCGTGATCTTCTGGCGTTCCCCGAGGGGGATGGTGTCGATGAACTGCTCCCCGTGAAGGAGCCCTGGCACCTTGTCGTCGCCGAAGACTCGATCTCCTCCCGGCAAACCGAGCCCGGCACCGGTGACCACCACCGGACGTTCCCCGTCAACAGGCGCGAGGCCGGAGCCTGCCGGTGTTTGAGCCGGCGCAGTGCCTCCTTGGGCGTAGATGGCCGCGCCCTTCGCTAGGAAGTCAGCGAACAGGTGACCGAGCTCGGTGTACATGTCTCCGTCTCCTTGCGGTGCGGTTGCGGCGACGTGCGCCGTGGTGGTCATCGAGGCTTCCGCCGGCCGGTGTTCACGCACCGGGCGCGCTGCCTCGCGACGAGGCGCCGGAGCGGCAGCCGGCTGCTGGCCGACGCCGAGTCCGGCGGCGTAGAGACCACACAACGCCTGGTTGAACGTGACCAAGTCGCCCTGCTTCGGATGATTCGTGAACAGCGTGACAACATCGGGGTCGTCACCGAGCACGTCGTCGGCCAGGCCCTGCAGCGCCTTCTTCGGGCCGACTTCCACGAACACCTTGCACCCGGCGTCGTGCAGTGTCCGCAGGCCGGTCACGAACCGCACGGGTGAGGCGATCTGCTTGCCGAGGATGTCGATCATCTTCGGCACCACGTTCGGACCCATCGGGTAGAACTCGCCGTCGATATTGGCGACGAGCGGAATCGCTGGTGATTCGAGTCGCAACCGGCCGAGCAGGTTCTTGAGGGGCTCGGCAGCAGGAGCCACGATCTCCGTGTGGAACGCGTGGCTCACCGGCAACGGAATCACCTGTGCCCCGGCCTCGGTGAGCAAGCGGCTCGCTTCGGTGACCCCCGGTGTTGATCCGCCGATCACCGCTTGCTGCGTGCTGTTGTAGTTGGCAACGACGACGTAGTCCTCCACCGACTCGGTGATGCGGACGACGTCATCGAGCGGCGCGAAGACCGCCGCCATCAGCCCGTTGTCTTCGACCTGGACGTTGGCCATCTCCCGGCCGCGTCCGGCAACGGCTTCGAGTGCGTCCTCGAACGGCAGAGCGCCCGCCGCAACGAGTGCGCCGTACTCCCCGAGGCTGTGACCCATGACCATGTCCGGGTGGACGCCGTATGCCCCCAACATCTCGGTGAGGGCAGCGTCGACCGTCAGCACTGCCGGCTGCGTGATCTCGGTCTGCATCAGCTCCATTTCGGCTGCGGCCATCGCAGAGCCGTCGTTGGGATCGGCGAAGATGTAGTCGGAAAGCGGCTTGCCGAGGACCGGCTCCATGATCCGGTCTGCCTCGTCGAACATGTCGGAGACGATCGGCTCGGTCTCACGCAGGGTGTTGAGCATGTTGGCGTACTGGGACCCCTGGCCCGTATAGAGGAACGCCACCATTCCGGGGTCGCCGGTACCGAGGAAGATGCCCTGATTCCGCAGCGCCTTCCACATCCCGGGGTTGTCGGCGTCGATCGCTTTGATCGCCTTCTCAGTCTTGGTCGCCAGCTCGGCGGCGTTCCCGTAATCGATAGCGATGCGCACCGCGGCTCGGAGGTCGTCCTCCATCGGAGGGGCGGGATCGGGCGCGGCGCCGCCGGCCGCCTGTTCGTGCACCGACTCGAGTCGGGATCGAACGTCAGTCATCGTCGCAGCGCCGACGACGAGGGCGCCCCGCACCGGCGCCTTGAGGTCGTCGCCGCTCACCTGTTGCTTGGGTGGCGGGGCGTTGATCACGTGGGTCGAGGATCGATCGTCGACCTGGAGGCGTCCCGGGATGTACTCCTCGAGCACGACGTGAAAGTTGGTCCCGCCGAACCCGAACGCGCTCACGCCTGCCGTGCGCACCTGGCCCGGCTCCGCCTTCCATTCACGCAGTTCCTTGTTGATGAACAAAGGGGAGCGGGAGAAGTCGATGTTGGGGTTCGGGTCGGTCCCGCCGAGGCTCGGAGCGAGCAGTTTGTCGTCGAGCGACTTGATTGCCTTGAGCATGCCGGCGGCGCCAGCAGCGCTCTTGAGGTGGCCGATGTTCGACTTGACCGACCCGAGCGGCACGGATCCCGGCCGGAGCTCGAGATCGGCGAACACCCGGGAGATGCTCTCCGTCTCGACGACGTCACCGACGCGGGTCGAGGTGCCGTGACCCTCGATGTACGTCGCCGAGTTGGGCACCAGGTTGGCGTTGCGCCAGCCGCGGGCGACGGCGAACTGCTGGCCCTTCGGGTTCGGTGCGGTGATGCCCTTGCCCTTCCCGTCGCTCGAGCCGCCGAGCCCGCGGATGACGGCGTAGACGTGATCCCCATCCTTCTCGGCATCGGCCAGACGCTTCAGGAGGAAGACGGCGGCCCCTTCGCCCATCACGAAGCCATCAGCGCCATCGTGGTACGGCCGGGTGCCGGTGGCGGAGAGCGCGCCGATCTTGCAGAACTTGATGAAACTCGGCACGCCCATGTTGGCATCGATGCCGCCGGTCAGGACGGCGTCGTAGTCTCCGTTCTCGAGACCTTCGATGGCGGCATCGATGGCGGCCAACGCAGAGGCACACGCGGCATCGACGACGAAGTTCGGCCCGTGGAAGTCAAAGAGGTTGGCAACTCTGCCGGCGATGATGTTGCCGAGCTCGCCCGGCATCGTGTCCTCGGTGATGTTCGGGAATCGATTACGGACTCCGCTCAGCATCTCGTCGAGGATGGCGGTGCGCACGTCACCGGGCAGCGCCGCGAAGGATGGAGCTCCCCGCAACTCCTCGGCGTACTCGGGGAAGTAGGCGCGCAGCGACGTGAGGTAGTGCATGTCGCCGGCCATGGCGTTGCCGAGCACGACGGCAGTGCGGTCCGGGTCGAGAGGTCGATCCGGGTAGCCGTAGTCGAGAAGCGCCTCGCGAGATGCGGTGATGGACCACTTCTGGGTGCGGTCCATCGCATCGCTGACCTTCGGAGGAATCGGCAGGCGCCACTGCAGCGGCGAGAAGTCCACCTCGCGGACCCAGCCTCCGATCATCGAGTACGTCTTGTCCGGCGCCTTCGGATCCGGGTCGAAGTAGAGGGCGGGATCCCAGCGGTCCGCGGTGACGTCACTGATGGAGTAGCGACCGGCCTTCAGGTTCTCCCAGTACGCGTCGGCATTCGGGGCGTCCGGGAGAACGGCGCCGACCCCGACAACGGCAACCGCCCGCTCCACCTTCTCAACCATGACGTCTCTCCTGGTGATCTGCTCGATTTCTCGTGTGCTCGTGAATCCCTGTGGCCTCAGCTGCGGCCGTACAACGCGTCCGCAACAGCGTCCATGTCCCCGATGAGACCGCTCTGTGCCTGTTCGATTGCCTTCGTGCCGATGGCAGCATCGAAGCCGGCAGCGTCGATCGCTCCCGGCTCGGATGCACCGAGCACCCACCGAGTCCCGTCGAGCGCCACACGTGCTGCGGCCTCCCGTGCGAAGACCCGGGATATCGTGGCGAGCTCGTCCGAGCTGAATCGGTCGTCGGCCTTCTCCGGCAGCGTGCCCGAGAGCGCGGCGGCAGCCCGTCGTGCCAACGCTCCGGCGCATTCGGTGTAGGCGACGATCTCTCCCAACCGGAAGAGCACGTGCTGATTGCGCGTCAGGCGATGCTCGCGGGCCTGTTCCATGACCTCGGCGAGACCGTGCGCCGCAAGGGCGGCGACGTCGGCGCCGACGGTCGGCGCCGACACTG
>JASJAX010000075.1 GCA_030066755.1 Acidimicrobiia bacterium | reverse complement strand
CCCCCCCCCCCCCCCGCCCCCCCCCCCCCCCCCCCCCCCCCCCCCCCCCCCCCCCCCCCCCTCGGCCGTGCCCGACGACCAGGCGCTACTGCATCGGATGCAGTCAACGGCGTCACCCTTGACGACGGCACGGTAGACACCCTCCCCCGGCCGCTTCGCAGCCTTGCCCCTCCCTGAAAGGGAGGGGGATCACAAGCCCGCAAAGGGATCGGACGCACCGTCGTCCACCTCCTCCTTGCGAGTCGCCCATGGAGGGAAGGGGAAGTCGACGACGAGCGGAACGGGGATCGAAGGCTGGCTGACCACCATGGTCCCGGGTTTCAACAGGCGAGCGCGAGCTCTCGTCGATGGCAGCATCCAGCCGTACTCGCTCCGTTCAGCTTCGGCGGCGTCGAGGCGTCCGGCGACACGAATCGCCGCGTTCTCCATGACCTCCTGAGCAACCCGTGACGCCGTCTGCTGGGCGCCGACGAGGAGCACGCCGAGCGATCGGCCCCGCTGGGCGATGTCGATCAGCATGTCCTTGAGCGGACTGTTGCCGTCACGCGGCGCGTACTTGTTGAGCTCATCGAGCACGATGACGGACAGCGGCAGCCGCTGCCCGGTCTGCTCCTTCTCGGAGAACGTCTCGGCGAGCAGCGCTCCAACCACGAACCGTTGCCCGAGATCGTGCAGTGACTGAATACCCACCACCGTGACCTGGGCCGCTCGGCGGTCGATCCTGCGACTCTCTCCGGCTCGTACCAGCTGACCCAGTCGGTTCGCTGCGGCGTGGAGCCGTCGGACGAACGCCGACACGGTTCCTGCCTGCACCCTGCCCGTCCAGCGTTGATCCGGGTCACCCTCCTCGGGATCGACGAACTCGCCGACGGCATCGACGAGATCGGCGAGATCTCGGATCACCCGCTCGCCGCGGTTGGGCACGACTGACTCGCCCGGCCGGTGCCCCTCGCTCGGATCGCGGAGCACCACGGCGCCCGGCTCCCCCTCGACATCAACGGCGTACCGGCTGAGCTGCGAACGCACGCGTTCCTCGATGAACGGAATCTGATTGCGTGAATCGTTGGCGTCGGTGAACAGGAACCGCAGCAACCCGTCATCGATGAACTCTCGCGGCGTCCATGCAAACGCGGCGACACCCTCCTGCCTGCCGCCGGTGTCGGGCACGACCACGTCCCCCGAACGTGGACGGGGTGGTGCCCAGAAGGCCACCGAGGGAAACGGCCCGGCGTCGACACCGAGGTGTTGCCACGTCTCTGCCGCATCCTCATCGAAGTAGCGGTTCTGCTTGTCGAGCCACAGGAGATCCTCGCCCTTGACGTTGAACACGAGAATGCGAAGGTTGGCGGCGCCTTCACCGAGCACGTCCGGGCGAGCCGCGAGCAGCCGGAGGAAGAACAACGCAAACGATGTCTTGGTTGCGACGCCCGAGATCCCCGAGATCGACATGTGCCCACCCTTGCGGCCGTCGAAGAAGTCGAGGTCGACGTAGAGCGGCGCCCCGTCACGACCCATCCCGATCGGCAGCGGCCGGCCCATTTCGTCGACGTACAGCGCTTTGTCCCGCTCACCGCCTCGGGCACGTTCGACCACTTCGCCGGGGTCCGACGACACCCACACCTCGGGATCGAGGCGAGTGACGGCGACCTGCGCCGACCGTACCTTCGCACCCGGCAAGATCCCCTCGTCCGCAATACGGTGGGTGTCGCTCTCGAAGCTGGCGCCCTCGTAGATCGCTTCGACCTCTGTGACGATTCCGTAGGTCCTGACCTCGCCCTGTTTCGGGACCTCGGTGCGCACAACAACGAGGTCATCGAGCTGCAGATAGTCCTCGTCGTTGAGTACCACGCGGAACTCGCGGGTCGTCGTGTGCTGTGTGCCGAGCACACGACCGACCCCACGACCCTGGTCCTGTGGTCGATCGGTCATGTCGTGACTCCCGCCTCGAGGCTACGCATCACTGCGGTGCGCAGCGCTCGATAGACGAACCCGGGGTCGCCGAGTCGACGTCGCAGTTCACGCTCGAGCGCGGCGATCGGCACGAGGTTCTGCGGGGCGCGCGGATCGATGTGACCTTCCGACGCGACGATCGGCAGAACCGCGGTCGCTCGATCGGCCATTCGGCCGGCGCGCATCACGTCGAGGTGCGCCGACACCTCCCCGCGCACGACTCCGGTCCACGAGTGCCCACCCGCGAGATCGGCGAGGCGCTGGTACCAGGAGTACCGGGGGTACCTGCCGTTGCCGCCGATCAAGAACAACGGAGTCCGCTGCCCTGCCTTGAGTCGCCCCACCACCGGTTGATTGGTTGGGGACAGATACGGCGCCCGGTGGCTCTTGATGTAGCCAATCTTGTCGGTCGCCGACAGGTCGTTGATCGGGCCGTCGGCAACCACGAACGAACCCTGCTGAGCGAGCCGCTCGGAGAGCACCGCCTCGGCCTTGCGCATTGCCCCGTGGAAGTGCTGAATCAGCATTCCCGGATCGGAGTCCGGGACCGATTCCGATCGGTACGCGATCGTCGGTCCGGCGACCGGGATCGGCGCAGCTCGTCCGTTACCGAACACGGCGAGCCGCTCGACGTGGGCTGAGTCGAACTCCGATTTGCCCGCGGCACGGTTCCAACACACGGCCCCGACGCCGTAGCTGCCGCAGATGCCCGGGGTCGGTCCCTCGACGTCGTCGAGGGTCAGCCGCGCATCGATGCGCCGGACGCCGTCGACGAACGCCACAACGTCGACGCCGTCATCCTGACCCGGGATCGGCTCCCAGCCCCCGTCGACCTCGACCGACTCGTCGACCTTCTCGGCATCGGCGAGCGCAGCGTCGGTCTCGTAGGCGCTCCCGTACTCGGGAGCCCACCCTTCGACATACAGTTTTGCCATCGCCGGCGATGGTACCGACCGCGAATGACACGCGTGGAATTATGGGGTCCCCCGCTCCTGGTGACCTGTGTTCTGCGGCCGTACGGGGATCGGGACTGAGGCTTCGGCCGAGATGTCAGATGTCAGATGTCAGGTCCCCACTGACTGACGACTGACGACGGACGACTACCGACGGCGCCACCAGACGATCCCGAGGGCAATCGCAGGCAGCCACAGCCACGGAAGGACCGCTCCGAGCACGACGAGCAACACGCTGCCGACGGCAGCGAGAGCGCCCACGCCCGAGTTCCACGAGTCGGCGAACCCGGGAAGGCCTCCCGGCTCCTCAGGCGTGGCGATGTCGATGGCAATACGCTTCGTCACCTGCAGCGTACGTTCGGACACCGGATCGCCGGCCTCGTTGATCGGTGTCGCCGTGACGGTGAGATCCTCACGGATGCGTCGTTCGACGGTGAGATCCGCAGCGAGGACGACCACACCGTCGGGCTCGAGCACGCCGCCGAGCTGGCCTTCGACCTCGATCAGGTTGCCGGTCAACACGGCGAGACCCGGTCCGGACAGTGCGATATCCATGAGCTCGGTCTTTCCGGTGTTTGCGATCTGGATGCACACGGTTGCGTCGTCCCCGAACGGGATCTGCAGCGGGCGTTCGCCCAAACAGCCGGCACCTTCGTCGTCGCGTGCCGGATAGGCGCCGGTCGAAACGCGGAACTTCGGGTTTTGGATGGCTTCCGTGAGTGTGACGCTGATCGTGGCGAGCGCTACTCGATCCTCCAACGTTCTGAGCTGACCGCGCAGCTGCTCCAGAATACGTTCACGTTCGGTGAGCTCTCTCTCGAGCTTGGCAACGTCCGCCACCGACGTCGCGTCGGCCAGGAAGGTGCGGAGTCGCTCAACGCTCAGCTCGGTGCTCGTGATCTGGCTCTGCAAGTCCACCACGATCTCCGTCACATCGTCGGCCGTGATCTCCTGGTCGGTCACGACGCCGAGGTCGCCGATTCGTTCGACGGCAGTACGGAAGGCCACCGGAGGAACCTTGAACGTGAGCACACTCGTCGCCGTGACCCCTCCCGTCGTCTTCTCCCCCGACACGAAGCCCCCGAGCGCCTCGACGGCCCGTGCGGCACGGTCCGCAGACTCGACCGCGTCCGACACGGAGACCTCCATCGTCGCAACGAAGACGATGTCGCGTCCTGAAAGGGCGTCGCCGCCCGACGGCTCACCGCCCGATGGCTCTCCGCCCGACGGTGCGGTCGTCGGCGGTGCGGTCGCAGCCACCGTCGTGGGAGCCGCCGTCGGTGGCGGTGCCGTTGCTTTGGGACTCGGGCGATCCTGAGCACCAACGATCCCGTCGCCGTATTCCTCTGCGATGCCGATCTGGTCGAAGTTCGAGTCCACGGTCGTCCCGCTGTTGATTCCGACGGCGAATACGGCGATCAGGCTCGCCACGGCACCGGCGGTAGCCAGTCTGGGCAGCCACTTGGTAGGCCGGCGGGCGGGCTCCGCCTTTGGCTTCGGCCTCGGTGAGGCCTTGGACCGTTCCATGATCTCGTCGACGTCGACGTGGTCGATCAGGGTTTCGATGTGATCCCCGTACGCGTCCAGCTGCCGGAGCAGATCCGCCGTCATGTTTCACCTCCGAGCGCCGTCCGCAGCCGGGCGAGCCCACGTTCTGCGTGCTTCTGAACTGCCCCGTGAGAGAGACCGAGGAGGCCGGCAACGTCGGCCTGCGTCCAGCCGAGGGCGTAGACGAGAACAACCACGACCCGCTGACGCTCGGACAGATCGGCGATGGCGGTCGGCAACGCCGGCTCGATCCACGGCATCTCGGCAGCCGGAGGAGCCGGCATGACGCGCGGCCCTTTGTACAGCTTGCGGGCCTTGGTTCGGGCAACCCGGTAGAGGTAGCCGGCAGCGTTGTCCATCCCCCGGACTCGATCCCAGTGCTCCCACGCCCACGCAAGAGCTTCCGCCGTCGCTTCGCGGGCGAAGTCGATCCCGATGGCGGGAATGAGCGCGGCGTGAAGCCGGGGCTCGACGGTACGCACGAAGCCGGTGAAGGCTTCGGTCTTGGTGTCGCTCGCCGTCAGGGGTCGCTCCTTGCGCTCTCACCTGTATAGAGCACCCAACCGCCGTTTCCACGACAGGTTCTTTCGTCGCACGCTACGACGCACCGAGCGATCCAGGAACCCCCCGACGTCAGCGGCGCTCCAGGTGGCCCTTCTCGATGAGGTCGGCGGCGGTTTCCCCCAGCGTCTCGCCGACCGGACGGAACTCGACACCGAGCTCAGTTCGAATCCGCGTGTTGTCGGTGCGCAACCGACCGCCCATGAAGGCGTGGGCGTACTGCCGGACCCCCTTCGGCTGGAAGACGGCCAACGCACGTGCCACTCGCGTTCCGAGCGGCGAGTCGAGACGGAGCCGAGGGAATCGATGACGGTGATACCCCGCCGCCTTCAATGCGTCGACCAGTTCTGCCGACGAAAGCACGACGTGTCCGCAGAGATAGCGACCGGACGCGTCGGGTTGCTCCATTGCTCGGATGTGGGCGTCGGCGACGTCGCGAACGTCGACGACCGACACATCGAGGTCCACGATGGCCGGTGCCTTGCCGCTCATCAGATCACGGACGTAGGCGACCGAGGTGTTGACGGACGTTCGGTGTGATGGGCCGAACACGCCAACCGGGTTGATCACCACCAGATCGAAGGCGCGTGGTTCCTCGTCCATGAAGGTCCACGCCGTACGCTCCGCCTCGGTTTTGGCGTAGGAGTACGGGTTCCTACCGGCGTGCGAATCGGTGTTCCAATGCTCCTCGGTGATCACCCGTCCATCAGCGCGACCAACCATCGCCGCCAGCGATGACGTGAGCACGACCCGACGAACGCTCGAAGAACGGGCGCATGCGTTGAGCACGTTCCTGGTGCCCACCACTGCGGGCGCAATCAGCTGTTCATTCGGATCATTTGCGTGGAGCGTGAACGGACTCGCGACATGGAACACCGTTTCGCAACCCTCGATCGGCAGGTCGAATGAGCCCTCTTTCATGAGATCGGCCCAGACCAGCTCGAGCCGTTCCGACGCGCCGGGCAGCTCCGGGAGGAACCCTTCTGCTGCTGCGTCGAGATCTCGTACGGTGCCACGTACGGTGTAGCCCCGGGCGAGCAACTGCTCGACGAGGTGCCCTCCGATGAAGCCGGTCGCTCCGGTCACACATACGGTGCCGCTCACACCCGATCCCCCCTGGTCCATCTGCCTACCGATGTGGAATGAAACCTAGCCCACGCCGACGACGTGGGAGGCGCCTTCGGGAACCGGCGGTAACGTGTGCGCTCCACCGAGCGGCCGATGGAGGGCCTCCCGTATGACCCCCGAGTCTCCACCACCGCCGCCGCCCGGGGTCGACTATTCGAGACGGTGGTGGGTGCTGGTGGCGGTTGGCCTCGGCATCTTCCTCTCGACCGTCGACGGTTCGATTGTGAACCTTGCGTTGCCGACGCTCGAGGAGGAGTTCGCCACATCCTTCTCTGCGGTGCAATGGGTGGTCCTCGCCTATCTCCTCACCTTGGCGACCCTCGTCCTCGCCATCGGCCGGTTGGGTGACATGATCGGCAAGAAGCGCATCTACACGACCGGCTTCGCCGCGTTCACCTTGACCTCCCTCTTGTGCGGCCTCGCTCCGAGCCTCGGGTGGCTCGTTTTCTTTCGAGTGCTCCAGGCCATCGCAGCGTCGATGATTCAGGCGCTCGGGTTGGCTATCACGACGGAGGCATTTCCCGCGGCCGAGCGAGGACGCGCCCTCGGAATCAACGGCGCCGTGGTTTCTCTCGGCATCATCGCCGGCCCCACGCTGGGCGGGGTGATCATCGACGCCCTGTCGTGGAATTGGATCTTCTTTGTGAACCTCCCCGTCGGGATCGTGGCAACACTCGCTGCGATTCGATTCGTCCCGAACGTGCCGGCCGAGGGGGGACAGCGCTTCGACTACATCGGTGCGGGAGCGTTCTTCGTCTCACTCCTCGGCGTGATGCTCGGGCTCACGCTCTCCCAGGAGCGTGGGTTCTCCGATGGTGTCGTGATCGCGCTCCTGACCGTCGGGCTGGCGTTCCTGGCAGCGTTCATCACGATCGAACGCACGGTCGAGTACCCGATGCTCGACCTGAGCATCTTCCGCAATCGGCTGTTGAGCGTGAACTTGTTCACCGGCTGGACGGTCTTCATCGGCATCTCCGGCTTGCTGATCCTCTTGCCGTTCTACCTGGAGAACGTTCTCGGCTACCCACCACGCACCGTCGGTCTCGTGATCGCGTCGATCCCGGTGATGCTGATCTTCGTGTCTCCCGCGAGTGGGGCGCTCTCCGACCGTGTCGGACAGCGACCCGTGACCGTTGCCGGCCTGGCGATCCTCGTCGTCGCCTTCCTCCTCGTCGCCCGCCTCGGGATCGACACTCCCCTGTGGCTGTTCGTCGTCGGTCTGGTGCCGATCGGGATCGGGACGGGCGTGTTCCAATCACCCAACAACAGCGCCGTGCTCGGGTCGGTACCTCAGCAGCGGCTCGGGGTGACATCGGGGATGCTGACGATCACCCGAATAACCGGCCAGATCACCGGCATTGCCGTCATCGGCACCATCTGGGCAATCCGGGTATCGGCCATCTCCGGGGTGCGCGGCGACGCTACCGACGCTCCGGCAACGGCCCAGGCGGCGGCCTTGCAGGACACCGCAGCCATCGTCGCCGCGGTGATGATCGTCTCGTTGGCGTTGGCCACGTGGGGCTGGCTCGTCGAGCGCCGTGAACGGCGCGCGACGGCCGTCGGATCGGGAGTGGACCCCGGTGGCTGAGGTTCGCTCCGCCCGGTACGGCGTCGCCTCAGCCCCTCCGAATCGACCCGGAACGGTGGTGATGGTCCACACCGTCATCGCCGGCCCGATCAGACTGGAACTCATCGACTTTGGTGCCCGGATCGTCTCCGTGACGATGCCGGATCGCCACGACCGAATCGGTTCGATCTGCCTCGGATTGCCGTCGCTCGAGGACTACGAGGACCGCAGCCGCAACTTCTTCCTGGGTGACACCATCGGGCGATTCGCCAACCGCATCGCCGGCGCCCGTTTCTCCCTCGACGGCGAGCATCACGAGCTCGAAGCAAACGACGGACCCAACCACCTCCACGGCGGGCCCGGCGGCCTCGGCTGGCGAGTGTGGGAGTCGGAGCCGTTCATGGAGGACGACTCGGCCGGCGTGGTGTTCCGCACGCTGAGCCCCGACGGCGAGGGCGGGTATCCGGGTGCGCTCCACGCCGAGAGTCGGATCACCCTCGCCGAGGCCGGCACGATCACCTTCGACTACTCCGCGACGACGGACCGGCCGACCGTGGTCGGGCTCACCAACCACACGTACTGGAACCTCGCCGGCTCAGGCACGATCCGCGACCACATCGTCACGATTGCGGCGGATCGGTACCTACCGGTCGACGATGGGATCCCCACTGACGCAGCTCCCGCCCCGGTCTCCGGGACACTCGACCTCCGAACTGGGCGTCGTGTCGGTGAGGTGATCGACGCCCTCGGCGGTATCGACCACTGCTACGTGCCGGCGCCGACCCCGCAGTCCCGCCCGCAGGTCAGCGTCGAACACCCGCAGAGCGGTCGTCGGCTCCAACTGTGGACCGATCAGCCCGGCATCCAGTGCTACACCGGCCAGTTCCTCGGCGGCTCGGGGCATCCACCCTTCGGCGGCCTCTGCCTGGAACCGCAGCAGCTGCCCGATGCGCCAAACCGTCCGGACTTCCCGTCGCCGGTGCTGCGCCCGGGCGACACCTACCGAGCGCGAACTGAGATCAGACTGACGACTGACGACTGACGACTGACGACTGACGGAGCATCTCGTACCGGAGCCGAGTCGATCGGTCGTGCGATGGCTCAGTCCATCGGGTTCTCGTAGGCCATCACGCTGAAGGTCGCTCCGCCCGGATCCATGATGACGGCGAAACGACCCACCCCTTCCGCGTCGAACCCCGGGGCCAGGATCGTCGCTCCGTGCTCGGCGGCGGCTGCGACGGATGCATCGACGTCGTCCACGGTGAAGTACACGCTCCAGTAGTTGGGGAACTCCCCCATCTCTGGGGTTCGCGCCATCATCCCGGCCGCAGCATGACCTTCGAGGTTCCCATCGGCCCAGAACGTGGTGTAGGGCCCGTTGGGCATGGCGGTGACCTCGACCCGATACCCGAATACGTCGCGATAGAAGTCCGTTGCGGCCGCCGTGTCGTCCGTGAGTAACTCATTCCACGTGAGCGTTCCGTGTTCATTGACGAGCTGGGCGCCGGTGTGCGTTCCGGCTTGCCACAGTCCCACGGCCGCACCGGTGGGGTCGGCAACGAACGCCATTCGCCCGGTATCCATCACGTCCATCGCCGGCACGAGCACGGTGCCTCCTGCGGCCACGATCTTCTCGAGCGTGGTGTCGAGGTTGTCGACGGCGAGGTATGTGCTCCATATCGTCGGAGAGGTTTCGTCGTCGTCGCCCAATTCGCCCATGCCGGCAACGACCTTCCCGTCCTTCATGAACATCGAGTACGTCCCGGGCTGATCGCCCGTGGGGACGTCCATTGCCTCCCACCCGAACAACGCGCCGTAGAAGGCCTTGGCGCCCTCGATGTCTCGCGTTGCGAGATCGACCCAACTCGGAATCCCGTGTGCGTACCCACTGCGTTCACCCATGAAACGGCTCCCTCCTGATGGTGCAATCGAGGCTAGCGATCGACGCCGATTCCGGCCGGGCGGCACCGGCAACCGACCGCAGAACGGCGTCGCTATCGCCCGAAGCGACCGATCCGCTCGACGAGCAGGGCAAAGAAGCGATCGGCGTCCACGTCCCGCATCACCATGGCATTCGGTTCACCGGGCGTGACGTCCCACCAGTCGACGAGGGTCATCCCGATCGTCGGTCCCTCGTCGGTGGCGATGGCGACGTGACACTCGCGCCCCGAAAACAGGTCGGGCTCGAGGAGATAGGCGATCACACACGGATCGTGTAACGGGGCGCCATCGGTCTCGTATTTGTCCATGTCGTACCGGTCGAAGAAGTCGAGCATGCCGGCGACGGCGTGGCCGGCCGCAGTTCCCAGCGAAGCGAAGGCAGCGATTCGATGTGGCGTTGCCAGCGCTTTGTGGGTGACGTCGAGCGGCATCATCGTGATAGGAACCCCGCTCGCGAAGACGACGTGAGCGGCGTGGGGATCGACGTAGATGTTGAACTCCGCCGCCGGGTTGACGTTCCCGCCTTCGAAGAAGCCTCCGCCCATCAGCACGATCTCGCGAATCTTCCCGGCGATCCGGGGCTCCTTGATCATGGCCATAGCGACGTTGGTCAACGGACCCAAAGGGCACAGCGTGATCTCGCCGTCGTCGGACCGCATCAGCGTGTCGACCAGGAAGTCGACCGCATGCTGCGATTGGAGCGGCATCGTCGGCTCCGGCAAGTCCGCTCCGTCCAGGCCGGTCGGACCGTGCACGTACTCGGCGGTGAACAACGACCGCACCATCGGTCGACTGCACCCGGCATAGACGGGCATGTCGGTCCGCTGGGCGAGCTCGCAGATCTTGCGTGCGTTCTTCTCGGTCAGCGGGAGCGGAACGTTGCCGGCAACCGCCGTCACCGCAACGACATCGAGCTCCTCGGGTGAGGCCAACGCCAGCAGCATGGCGACGGCATCATCCTGGCCGGGGTCCGTGTCGATGATGATCTTGCGCATCGGCTCGCGAGGCTAACCCCTCATGAGCGAGAGCACCGCATCGCGGGTGGGCAGCGACGGCTGCGCACCGATCTTGGTTGCCGCAAGGGCTCCGGCATGCACGGCCCACCGAACAGCTTCGACCAACGGAGCGTCGCGCGAGATGGCGTCGGCGAGGCCGCCGCAGAAGGCATCGCCGGCAGCCGTGGTATCGACCGGGTCGATGGTCGGCGCCGGGACGTGGGTCAGGACGCCACCTTCTGCGATCACGGCTCCGTCGGCACCGAGGGTGACCACGACCCGCCCTGCGAACCCGAGCGCCGCAAGGGCGTCTTCGACTGCGTCGAGCGTCTCCGGCTCGTCCGTGCCGGCCAGCACCCCGAGCTCGGTGCGATTGGGTACGAGGATGCCGACGCGAGCGAGCATGGAGGTCGGCAAGGGCTGCGCCGGTGCCGGGTTGAGAATCACGACGCCCCCGACCTCAGCGATTGCGGCAACCACCGCTGGGAGCGGCACTTCCAGCTGGAACAACGCAACGCGGGCGGCCGCCAACACCGGGGCGGCGGCCGTGATGGCGTTGACCGGCAACCGGGCGTTCGCCCCCGGGCTCACGACGATGGCGTTCTCGCCGGCGTCGTCGAGGGTGATCACGGCGAGCCCGCTTCCCGCATCGGCGTCGACGGAGACGTGACGGGTGTCGATGCCTTCCGCTCGGAGGCCGGCGACCATCGAGCGGCCGGCGTCATCGTCGCCGACGCGTCCGATCATGGTGACGTCGCAGCCGAGACGTGCGGCGGCAACGGCTTGGTTGGCACCCTTGCCACCCGAGACCGTGAAGTGATCGATGCCGAGGATGGTCTCTCCGGGTACCGGATGGCGCGGCACCCGCACGACGAGGTCCTGGTTGATGGAGCCGACCACCGCGACAGTCATGGAGAGATCGTACCGCCGCCGAAGGCGACGCGATCAGCCGCGGTCGAGCCTCCACACGGTGCCGTTGACGGTGGTGGCGTACAGCTCGCCGGCGGAATCGACGCCAAACGAGGTGAGCGACGGCAGCGTCTGCGGAGGAGACCACTCGATCGCGTCGATGACCGTGCCGGTCTCGTCGATCAGTGCACTTCGCACCCACCCTCGGCAGTAATCACCGTAGAAGTAGTGGCCATCGAGCTCTGGGATCTCACTCCCCCGGTACACGTAGCCACCCGTCACCGAACACCCCTCACTGTGGCGGTACTCGATCACCGGGAGGACGAGCCCGGTCTGATCGCACCCGGATCGCTGGAAGCACGCCGTGGCTTCCATGATCGGCCAGCCGTAGTTCAACCCGGCTGCACCGACGTCGGCGATCGAGATCTCCTCTCGTTCGTTCTGTCCGACGTCACCGATGTAGATCCGATTGCCGTCGAACGACCATCGCCAGGGGTTGCGAACGCCAATTGCCCACACCTCGGGGGCACCCTCGCTGTCATCGACGAAGGGATTGTCGGCCGGCACCGCATAGGGGTCGCCCCCGTCGACGTCGATGCGCACCATTGCGCCGAGCAACGTGTCGGCCCGCTGGCCCTGGCGGTAGCGGTCGTTGGCGCCGCCGCCGTCACCGAAGCCGATCCACAGGAAGCCGTCCGGTCCGAAGTCGATCATCCCTCCGTTGTGGTTCGAGGCCGGTTGGTCCACGAGAAGGATGACTCGCTCCGACGACGGGTCGGCCGCCTCGGCTGAGCTCCGCGTGTACTCGGCCACGACGGTGTCGCCGCTGTTGTTGATGTAGTTCACGAAGAATCGATCGTTCGATTCGTAATCGGGGTGGAACGCCAATCCGAGCAGTCCGCGCTCGCCCCGGAACGTCACCTCATCACGAATGTCGAGGAAGCGAACGGGGGTATCGCCGTCGAGCACCCAGATGACGCCCGACTGGTCGAGCACGTGAAGACGTGGATCTCCCGGGGCCGTAGCGACGAGGACCGGTTGATCGAATCCGCTGGCAACCGGGGTCCAGGTCAGCTCGAGCTCGTCGAGCGGCACCAGTGGGATGGTCGTCGTGGTCGTCGGCGGCAGCGTCGTGTTCGGGCTCGCAACGGTGGTCGTGGGCGCAACGGTGGTCGGGGGCGGCGCCGTGCTGGTCGCGAGCACGGTCGGCGTGGGCGGTGGATCGGTGTCCCCGGTCTCACTACCGGCGCAGGCGGCAATGACGGTCGTGGCCACCACGATAAGCACGATCCAACGTCGCATCGGGCCACAGTACCGGTGACTTGCGGCTACTCGATGTCCGGTCAGTCTGCGTCGGCGGACGCTCCGTCGAACGACCACCGTTCGCGGGAGAGCCGGGCCTCATCCACATCGACCTTCGCCAGCAAAACAAGCCCCACGATGAAGAACGCAGCAACGGAGAGGATGGCGGTGCGACCCGAACCGGTGGCGGCACTGATGACGCCAAACACCAGCGGGCCAACCCCCGACAGCTTGGAGAAGACCGAGAAGAAGCCGAAGAACTCAGCGGAGGCCTCCTCGGGGATCATCGTGCCGTACAGCGACCTCGATAGAGCCTGGACGCCTCCGAGCACGAACCCAACGATCGCGGCCAGCAGCAGGAACCCGGCGTCAGATCCCTTGGGGATGAAGAAGGCGAGAACTGCGAGACCCACCCAGACATAGAGGGTGACCATGACCGCCTTCTTCGGCCCGATCCTGTCCGAAACCCTGCCGAACATCAGAGCCCCGAAGAACGCAATGAACTGCACGATCAAGAAGGCAAGGGCGATGGTCTGCAACTCGAGTTCAAGCGTGTCTTCGGCATAGGGACCGGAGACGGCGATGACGGTGCCCGTACCTGAGTTGTAGATGATGAAGGCGACCACGAACAACAGCAACTGGGGGAAGGTCCGTAGTTTGCGCACGGTGCCGACGGTGCGGCCGAACCCGATCCGTGCGTAGTCGGCCACTCCGAGCGCCTTCTCTGGTTTGGGCCCATCTTCGGGCAAACGCGCGAGCGAGAAGAGCGAGAAGCCGATCCACCACAGACCGGACCCGAAGATGGCGATTCGTGCGGCAAGGCTTTCGGTCAACGTCGCGTCGGGCTCATCGCTGGAGAAGAAGATGAGCACGAGCGCCAACAACAGATAGAGACCGCCGCCCAGATAGCCGAGTGCAAAGCCCCTACTGGAGACCCTGTCGATGGTGTCGTCGGACGAGATCTCCGGAAGGAACCCGTCGTAGAAGACATTCGCGGCGACAAAACCGAACTGAGCCACGATGGAAACCAACAGGAAGAGCGGTACCTGGCCGTCCGGCACGAACGGTGTGAACAGGACAAACGCTGCACCGAGGAACGCAAAACCTCGGAGGTATGTCTTCTTCGCCGACGCGTAGTCAGCCACGGCTCCAAGAACCGGCATCGCAAGCATCAGGAAGATGCTGCCCGTGCCTATCAGCAGCGACCAGAGCGACTCGCCGGAAAGCCCCCAATACCGATCATCGGGCATGATCGTCCCGGTGAAGAATGCCCCGATGACGGCCCCGAAGATGGTGATGTAGGCCGAGTTGGCCCAGTCGTACATCGCCCAGCCGAAGATCGTCCGCTGGTCGTTCTTGACCGAGGTGGCCATGTGCTCCCTTCCCCGTTTGGCCCTGCGACGTTACTCAGTCGACGCGCCGTCGCGTCGCTCCAACTCCTGACGAAGGGCTTCGTCCGTGTATCGCATCAGGTCCGGTGCCCATCCAACCTGCTCAATCGGCCGCGCTTCGATGGTGGCGAGCAGATCCTCGACGGAGTCACGCAGCGTGCGGGCCCACGCTCGGCCCTTCGCCGACGTCTGGAAACTCAGCGTGCCGTCGGCATTGGCAACGAACACCCGTGCCTCGATCTGCGGATTGGCTCGAGAGCCCTTCTCGCCGTAGACCAGCACCACGGAATTGGCTGGCACGTCCTGCACGCCGCCCACTGCGATGAAGTCACCCTCGAAGGCCCAACCCGAAGTCTTGGTGGCGTCGACGTCGTGCACGACCTTTGCCCACTGCTTGTGCCGTTCGTCACCGACGGACGGCACTTCGACGGCAACGAGGATCGGTTCGGAGTCCACGGTCGACACGATAGAACGCAGGGACGCGCCGGTGGAGAGCCCAGCCTCGTCCGTCTCCATGGGCGACCGCGCTCGCGTAGGTTCCGAGACGAGGGGGGCTGACGACCATGGGAGGGAACGACGTGCAATACGTCCTGCGATACGACACGCTGCCCGGCAAGGGCGGACCGCTGCGCGACTGGATTCGAGAGAACGAGAACGCGCTCCGTGAGAATGCGGCGCCGGGCTGGCACTATGCCGGGACGTACTTCACGGTCCGCAGCTTCGGCTCGTACGGCGTCGAGAGCCGCTGGGATCTCGACGACTACGCAGCCCTGGGCGCCGGATTCGGCGACGAGGTCGCCGTGCAGCTCCTACAGGATTGGTTCGAGTTCGTCGATCAATCACGTCCGATGGAGGCTCAGCTGTTGAAGGGCGCCCACGAGGTGGATGTGCTCCCCGGCCAGTGAGTTGATGCCGAGGTTCGGGGCCGGTCGTAGCCCCGGGCCTCCCCTCGGTATCGGCCTGCCGCTCCCGTCCAGCGACGGCGGGGATTTCCCCCTGCGTAGACCGTTGGTTTTCGCTACCTTCTAGCCCTGAAGAGCAAACGGGGCGAGCGCGTCCCGCGCAGGAGGGAGAACCTGATGACCGCTGGGCTGGATCGCGACACCCTCAACCTCGTGCTGAGCACGATCCGCGACTTCGCCGGTGACCAGCTGAGCGACGAATACCTCATCGAACTCGACACCAAGGACGAGTTCCCAGAGGACATCGTGCGGACGATGCTGGCCGACCTCGGTGTGTCGTTGCTCTTCATTCCCGAGGAGTACGGCGGCATGGGTGCTTCGACGTTCGACGTCTACCGCGTATGTGAGTTGCTCGCACGGATCGACGTCGGTGTCGCTACCGGCGTCTTCGCCACGTTCCTCGGCAGTGACCCGATCGTCTTCGGCGCAACCGACGAGCAAAAGGCTCGGTGGCTCTCGATGCTCGCCGAGCAGGGCCTGATGATGGCGTACGGAGCTACCGAGCCGGAAGCCGGAAGCGATCTCGGCGCACTCCGCACCACAGCGAAGCGAATCGAAGAGGACGGCGAGATCGTCGGCTACATCATCAACGGCAACAAGCAGTGGATCTCCAACGGCGCCTATGCCGACCTCTACACGATCCTGGCGAACACCCCCGAGGGACCGACGTGGTTCGTCGTAGACCGCGACACCGAAGGGTTCGACAAGGGCAAGCCCGAGGACAAACACGGTATCCGGGCTAGCAACACGTCGTCGCTGTCACTTCAGGACGTTCGGGTCGACGCCGACCGGCTCGTCGGCGAGGCTGAAGGCCTCGGCCTGGCACAGGCGCAGGCCGTGTTCGGCTACACCCGTCTCATGGTTGCGGCGTTCGGCCTCGGCGCCGGGTGGGAAGCGATGGATCGGGCCATTCCGTACTCGGAGGAGCGTATCCAGGGCGGAAGTCCTCTGTCCGAGAAGCAGGGCTACACGCACAAGCTCATCGTCCCGAACGTCGTGCGTCTGGAAGCCGCACGGGCGTACATCGAAGAGACGGCGACCCGGATCGACGCCGGCGAGGGTGAGCTGAACACCGAAGGCGCAATCGCCAAGTACATGGGCAGCGTGGCCGGCAACATCGCTGCCGACGACGCCATCCAAGCCCTCGGCGGATACGGGTACACGAAGGAGTACATGGTCGAGAAGATCAGCCGGGACGTCCGTATCACCACCATCTATGAGGGGACCTCCGAGATCATGGAGATGACGATGGCCCGCGACCGCTGGCAGGAGCACCTCAAGAG
>JASJAX010000074.1 GCA_030066755.1 Acidimicrobiia bacterium | reverse complement strand
GCCCACTCGCGCATCATCATCTCGAACGTCATCACCTCGGCGAAGCGCCGGGTCTCATTGATGGCCTTGCGAACGGTCTGGACCTGCGGAACGGTCGGCAGGTAGCAGCAGAAGATCCCTCCGGGGCTCAGCGATTCGGCCGCTGCCGGCACGCTGTGCCACGGCTCGGGAACATCGAGCACGATTCGATCGGGAGCCACCTCGGCGATGCCATCCTCGACCGATCCGAGGCGAAGCTCGAGGTGGTCAGGGATCTCGCCGAAGAAGCCGCGAATGAGCTTCCTGGCCTTGGCCTGGTGGTCCTCTCGTTGCTCGTACGACACGACACGCCCTCCCGGCACCACTGCCCGGGCGAGCACCATTGCGAGACCTCCCGAGCCGGTTCCTGCCTCGAGTACGGTCATCCCGGGGGCGATGTCCGCCCAAACGAGGATCGCGCCGGCGTCCTTGGGATACACGACCGCAGCCCCGCGACCCATCTTCAGCACATAGTCGGCGAGCCGCGGGCGCAGCGCGAGGAGCACCGATCCCATTGAGGCTTCATGACGAGAGCCGTCCACTGAGCCGATGATGTCGTCGTGGCGGAGGACGCCGCGGTGGTACTGGAACTCCGCCCCGGCAACGAGCTCGATCAGGTACTTGCGGCCGCGAGCGTCGTGCAACATGCACGGATCACCCGCTGTGAACACGGTTGACATCAGCGGTCTAGAGGAATGCGGTACCGATGGTGGCCGCAACCCCCAGCACCATCGCCAGGACGACCACCCACACGAAGACCTTCACCATTCGATCGCGATTGCGGAACACCTCAACCCTCCACCGTCTGCTCGTCTGCGACGAGCCCGTCGCGAAGGAGCTTCACCGTTACGGCCTCGCCGTCCTTGAGCGTTCTCGAGTAGACGAGCTCCTTGTCCGGACCGCGCCGCGACCGGACCCAACCGACCACAGTCATCGCCGCGCCGAGCGCAGCCAGCGGCGATTGCCCGCGGCGGGCGCCGCGGAAGAGCAGGACAAGGCCATTCTTCAGGAAGTTCGTCACACCATCTCCTCGGAACGCGGGTGGCGTCAGCGCAGGCGGTACACCTCGATACGAGCACCGCCGGCCTTCTTGCCTTTGCGCCGCCCCATGAAGAACGCAAGCGCAACGATCACAACGACGGCGACGGCAACCACGACGCCGGTGTTCTTCGCCGACTCCTTGGTCTCATCGACGACTTGCTCGATCTCTCGGAGCTTCGCCTCGAGGTCCGCTCGTTCAATCGCCATCGCTCTGCCTTTCGCCGGTCCGGTTCACGCCCGCGACGATGATCGCAGCGATCAGTGCCAGGGCGAGGGCAGCCAACACATACCCGAGCGCCGACCAGTTTGGGCCCTCGGGGAGTAACTCGATGATCCACCGCATCCCGGCAATCGACAGAAACAGCATGCCGAGGGCAAATGCGAGCCCCGCACCGATCGAGAAACCCGCATACCGGCCGAGTTCCTTCGCCGGTTCCAGCGTCTCCTGACGGAGGTACTCCTTCGAGAGATCTACGAACTCGCCGACCAGCTCGGGGAGCTCGGAGGGCTTCGCCATGGCTAACGCCTTTCGTGTCGATGTGTCGGGCCCAAGGGTACCGCAACCCGTGCATCGGTTCATCGCCGAACCGCGGGCGATCGAACCCGAACCGGGAGGCTACCCAAGGTCGCCCCGCGACCACTCCAAGTGGCTACGATTGGGTCATATGGAGAGGCCGGCTCCACTCGACAACTTGCGTCCTGAACGGCAGGCAAAGGCCAATCGCGGGCCGATCATCATCGGTCAGACCTTGTCGCTCTTCGGTGACTATGTAGCCTATTTCACGCTGCCATGGCTGGTGTTCGAACTGACCGGACGCGGCAGCGATCTCGGATTGGCCGCCTTCTCTGAGACGATCCCCGTACTGCTCTTCGGCTTTGCAGCCGGTGTGGTACTCGATCGCCTCCGGATGCGCAGCGTGCTGATCTTTGCCGATCTCGCTCGAGCTGCCGTCTTTGCGCTGCTCGCCGTCTCCGTCGCCACGAACACCGTGCGGCCCGGGCTGGTCTTCCTGGCGGCGTTCACCTTCGGAACCATGACCGTGCTGTTCGACGCAGGCCTCCAGGCAATGCTGCCGGCGGTCGTCGACGGCGGAGACCTCGTCGACGTCAACGCCAAGTTGTCCCTGGCACGAACGGTCAGTTTCGCATTCGGCCCAGCATTCGCCGGTGTCGTGATCGCCGGACCCGGAGGCTTTGAGGCCGCCCTCATCATCAACTCGGCGACGTTCCTGGTCTCGGCTGGGTTGCTGCTGCGCGTCAAGGAGATCCGACCGCGATCGAAGCTTTCGCATCGAACCAGCTTCCGCAGCGCGCTCGCCAAGGGCCTTCAGTTCCTCGCCCGCGAGCGCCACCTCCGTTGGGCAACGCTCGGCGCCGCCGTCACCAACCTGGTCTTCGCCCCGTTGGAAGCACTGCTCGTGCTCTTCGTCGAGACGCAGTTGTCCGGCACGGTCATGCCACCGCCGTGGCTCGAGTTCCTGTTCAGCGGTGCTGCCGAGATCGGCCTGTTCATCGGGCTCCAGGCGGCCATCGGTTCGATCGGCCTCGTCGTCGCTCCCCGCCTCGCTCGGCGCATCGGCCTTGGGAGGCTCTACGTGCTCGGTGTCGCTTCGCTCGGGATCGGGTTTGCCGGGGTCACGGCGATGCGTT
The DNA here is from genome assembly GCA_030066755.1 of Acidimicrobiia bacterium. Classification (GTDB taxonomy): domain Bacteria; phylum Actinomycetota; class Acidimicrobiia; order Spongiisociales; family UBA5794; genus JASJAX01. The sequence continues at coordinate 13,823 of JASJAX010000074.1, read as the reverse complement.
CATTCCTCGCCGTCATACCCGCAGGACTGGGTGTCGCCGGCGTCGGATGGGTCAATGTGGCCTTCGTGACCATGCGTCAACAGGTGACGCCTGCACCGCTCCTCGGCCGGGTGACGTCCGCTTCCCGAACCCTTTCGTACATCTTCATCCCGCTCGGTGCGGCGTTTGGCGGGTTCGCAGCCGATGCGCTTGGCATCGTTCCTGTGTACCTCATCGGTTCGGTCGCAACCATGGCCGTTGCGTTCCTGCTGGCGTTGACCCCGCTTTGGTGGCAGCCGGTTCCCGACACGCCACAGCTCGACTGGTCGACGTCGGCGATGAAGACGATGGGGATCCCGACACCGGCCGTTCGCGTCAAGCCGAGCGGTCGCAGGCTCTGACCTCCGAGCGCGCACCGAATCGGATCGACACGCTCAGCTGCTCAGAACTTCAGCTTCTTCTTCCGGGAGCGCCCGCCGCCCTTCTTCCGACCGCGAGCGAGCCAACCGATCGCAAAGCCGAAGATGACGGAGAGCACGATCCACAGAGTGATGATCGAACCGATGTAAGCCATCGCTATTCCTCTTCTTCCTCATCGAGCAAGGCGATGAACTCGATTCGCCGATTGCGTGCTCGACCGTCCGCTGTGTCATTGGATGCCACCGGCTGTGTTTCGCCGTAACCGACGACCACAAAGCGAGCCGGGTCCTCCCCGTTCGCCACGAAGTAGTCGAGCACCGCGATCGCCCGCTCCTCTGAGAGGATCTGATTGTCCTCCGAGCTACCGACGTCATCGGTGTGCCCGGCGATTTCGACACCCACCAATGGCTGCTCGCGCAGTCCTTCCAGGATCTCGTCGAGCAACGTGATGCCTTCTGCCGTGAGCACCGCGCTGCCGAACTCGAACTCGACGACCTTGCCCTCGATGATCTCGTCGAGGCTCGCCTGGGTCTCCGCCACCTGCTCGGGCGTCACGCGCGGGACGTCCTTCGCGGTGATGCCGGACGAGAAGTCGAACCCCACGCCGGACCTGACCAACCAGTCCTCGATGTCGCTGCGCAGATTGCGCTGCGCCTGCCGGGTCTCCATCTCAGCTGCCACCTGAATGATGTTGGCGGACGGGTTCACGACGATCTCGCCCTCGGGGGCTGCCACGGCCATGTCGGCCATCAGCGACAGGACGGCGGAGAGCCAACCCGACTCGGACGGCGCACCTTCGGTCACCCCGAGACCGCTGACCTCTGCGAGGGGGAACACCCGCTCGATTTCTGCGGCGACGGCGTCGCGGCTTGCCTGCGTGGAAAGGGTACCGGTGGCAAAGGCCCGCTCCGGACTCCACGAAATGACGAGCGGATCCGTGACGATTTCGACCTCGATGGGGTTGCGCGGCGGCACGTACTCGATGTTGTCGGTGTAGGTCCCGATGTTGTCGAGCACGTCCCCCAGCTGCTCGGCGGCTGCTTCGATCTCCTCGGAGTCGGTGGTTCCGGTCGCCGTCACGTCCAGGCCGGACGCCCTGACTTCGAAGTCGGTGACGCCGATCTCGCGGAGCGCTGCAGCGGTCCGGCGCTCTACGTCCTCTTGCACGTCACGGAATCCAAACAAGGTCGCCAAGCCCGCGAGGACGAGTGTCCCGAAGAGGGCGAACATGATGAACGCGGCCAGCTCGACCGGGGGCTCCGGGTTGGCGTCCCTACCGAACGGGGGTGGAGGCGCCGAGCCCTTGGTACGGCTTGCCGCGGAGGTGCTCTTGTCGAGCTCCCGCAGACGTTGATTCAGCTTGCGTGCCATTCCTACCGTGATCGGAAGAGTACCCGGTCACCTTGAGGTTCCTCGGCACTGTTGCAGCTGCCTCAGATCCGAGTCTCGGCCGCCTCACTGGGCTGGATCTGACCCAGGTCGACCTGGTCGTTGAGCACCAGTTCGAGCTCAGGAGCTTCCTCCTGCGCGGCGACCAATCCGGTATGAACTGCCTGCTTCACCGTCTTCAGGAGCCACATGATGCGATGGAGCTCCTCGCGGGCGGCGTCGGTACGCGTCACCACCGGATCGTCGTCGTCGACGGCGATGCCGGCGGCCACCCGCTGAGCGTCGGACACGAGGGTCTCCGCCTCACGTCGCGCCTCGTCGAGCAGCGCCAACGCCTGCGCTTCGATCTCGCCGGCTCGTGCACGTGCATGCTCGATCGCTCGAGCCGCGTCCGGACTGCCATCCTCAGTGGTGATATCTGCGGCGATCTCCGCCGCTTTCGCTTCGGCTGCTGCGACGATCTCGGCGCCGCGGGCCTCAGCCTCTTGCAGGAGTTTCGCTTTCGCCTCGGCTGCAGCCAGGAAGGCCGTTTGTACGACCGTGTCGGCATCGGATGTGCTCCGTAGCCGCTCCTCGAGCTTGACTGCCTTCGCCTTGGCAACACTCAGTTCCTCCTCGAGGGCAACGATGCTCGTGCTGATGCCCTCGATGAAGGAGTCGACCGCGTCGGGATCGTATCCCCTCTTGACCAGGGGAAACTCCGCTCCGGTGACTCTGCTCGCCAGAGAGTCCATTCACCGCCCCTTCTTCGATTTGCATGGACGGCGAGCGCAAGCAGGAATTGCAGACGCCGCGGGCCGCCCCGCGTACGTCATTCATCGGCACCGAAGGCCAGAATCTTGAATAGGCGTTCGACAAAAACGACCTGTGCCGGGTTCAGCAGACTCGCCGCTGTGGTGCGGCTCACCCAACGCAGCTCGTCGATCTCCGGCATCTCTGCGGTCCGGCCGCTGTGCGGCGGCCATTCCATCGTGAAGGTGTTGGCTTGCAGTTGATCGGGATCGACGTCACCCTCCACCGCCCACGCCCGCACACGTTTGCCCGAACGCAGCTCAGTAGCGCCGAGGTCGAGCCAGCGAGCGTCGGGAACCACGAAACCGGTCTCCTCCTCCCATTCCCGCCGCGCTGCGTCCTCGACGTCCTCGCCCGGATCGACCAGCCCTTTGGGGATCGACCATGCCCCCTTGTGCTTCCCGGCGAAGAACGGCCCGCCCGGATGAGCGATCAACACCTCGGTCGTGCGTCCTCGCCTGCGATACAGCAGCACTCCAGCACTCAGCGAACTCATTGAACCGCCGCTTCGAGGCACGTGACGCCGTCCGGGCCAACCGTGGCCGCATGCGCCGTTCCGGGAGCCAGGTCGAGTTCGTCGCCCACCACGAGGGCGTGGTCGCCCGACTCGAGATGGAAGACGATGGAACCGGCCACACAGACCAGGAGCTTCCGATAGGGATGTTCGTGGGTCCCGTACCGAACATGCGGACCGTTCGACCATTCGGTCACCGTGTGGCCCGCTTCCTGCCACGTGGCGCGAGCCCGCTCGGCGAGATCGTGATGGTCCATGTGCGCAACCTACCGCATCGCTGCCCGCCGTAGTATGCGCGTCCGTGAGCACGATCCCAACTATCGACGATGTCCGGGCAGCGGCGAACCGTATTCGTGGCTACGTCCACCGGACGCCGGTGGCGACTTCGGCGACCCTGAATGCGCAGCTCGGTCTTGCTGCGACGTTCAAGTGCGAGAACCTGCAGAAGGTCGGGGCGTTCAAGGCACGCGGGGCGACAAATGCCGTGCTCTCGCTCGACGATGCAACGGCGAGCCGCGGCGTGTTGACCCATTCGTCCGGAAATCACGGCGCGGCGTTGGCGTTTGCGGCGGCCATCCGGGGCGTCCCCTGCACCGTGGTCATGCCGGAGGACGCACCAACGGTCAAGTTCGACGCCGTCGCCGACTACGGAGCCCGGATCGTGCGGTGCACCCAATCGGACCGTGAGGAAGCCGCCGCACGCGAGCAAGCGGCGACCGGCGCCACCTTCATCCATCCCTTCGAGGATCCCAACGTCATCGCCGGGCAGGGAACCGCTGCGCTTGAACTGCTCGAGGAACGACCCGATCTGGAGGTAGTGATTGCGCCGATCGGCGGTGGTGGTCTGCTCTCCGGCACCGCTCTGGTGTGCGCCGAGGCCGGGATCGAAACGATTGGCGCCGAGCCCGAAGCCGTCGACGACGCGTACCGGTCACTCATGAGCGGCGTTCGTCAGCCGCGCGTCCCGAACCCGGAGACGCTCGGCGATGGGTTGCTCACCGGGATCGGAGCGCTCGCATTCGACATTCTCCAACGCCTCGGCGTCACCATCCAACTCGTCGACGAGGCCGCCATCGTGGACGCCGCCCGATTCCACCTCGAGCGCATGAAGCTCGTCGTCGAACCATCCGGCGCCACCGGCCTTGCCGCTCTCCGTCGTTTGGCTCCCCAGTGGCAGGGCAAACGAATCGGCGTGATCATCTCCGGCGGCAACACCGACTTTGCTTGGCTTGCACGATGATCAGGCCGGTCACCGTTCATCCGGGTGTCTCCGTACTGAGTACTGAGTACTGAGTACTGAGACGGTCACATCAGGGCTCGGACGTCTCCACGAGATCGCTGAACACCTGAATCGTCCCGCTGTAGTTGGACACCCACACTTCGCCGGCGTGATACGTGATCCCGATCGGGTGGTAGTTCGTTGGTAGCTCCTGGACCTCGACCATGTCGTCCGTCAGCACCTTCGAGACGGTCCCGGAGTTGTAGTTCACGACATACAGCGCAGCTCCATCGTCCGAGATGTCCATCGACCTCGGAGCCGAGCCGGTGGCGACCCGGGCAACAACCTCGCCCGACTCCAAGTCGATCTTGATCACGCGGCCGTCACCGTTCAGCGTGGCAAACAGGTACCGGCCGTCCGGCGACATGACGAGATGGCGCGGGTTCGATCCCACTCCCCTGAGCCAGCCCACCTCGAGGTCGGCGAGATTCACGATTGCGATGTCACGGCTCCCCATCACGGCGACATACGCCACTCGTCCGTCAGGCGACACGGCGATGCCGCGGGGATGGCGGCCGAGTTCGACGGTGGCCACTTCGGTGGCCGAGGCGGCATCGACGATGCTCAGATCAAATGAGCACCAGTTCGTGACCAGCACCGTGGTGTCATCCGGGGTGATTGCAACGTACTTGGGCACCGCTCCCACTTCGATCACCTGGTCGATCGCGAGGCGTTCAGTATCGATGCGATACAGGTAGCTGTGGTCCCAGCCGCCTTTGTTGCAGCCGTCGCCGCCGGCGCGACGGTATCCGTCCCCGTACATCTCGTAGTTGCTCACGTAGGCGTAGCGACCGTCGGAAGTAAAGGCGGTTTCGACGGGTGCACCCTGGTGCGAGCCTTCGAAACCGTCGATACCGAAATCGGAGAGCACGACCTCGTCCGAGATCGTCTCTACGAGCTGATAGTCCGAGTCGTACACCGTGATGGTGTGCCGGTACATCATGTTCTGGGCGAAGAAGAGCCCGGTCCCCGATGCAACCACCGACTTCGGCGAGATGTCGCCGGAAATGGTCTCGACGAGCTCGAGCTGCGTCGTCTCCGAGGGCGGCAGCGTCGTGGTCGTCGTTGTCGGCGGCGGCGCAGTGGTCGTGGTGCTGGTCGTGGTCGGCGCAACGGTCGTCGGCGCCGAAGTCGTCGCCACCGGCTGGGTCACAACAGGCGGCAACGAGGTCACGCTCGCGACAGTCGAGATTGGGGTCGACGTCGAAGGCGACGGCGTGGCCTGGGCGCACGCCGCCAAGAGCAAGGCGAGGGCCAGCAGCGGCGTGATAGAACGGATGCGCAACATGTTGGTGTCAGGAGGCTACCCAGACCGGCGTCGATGTCATGACGTCGCGCAACCGGCGGTGCTACGAGCCCGGTTCGTTCTCGGCACGACGGGCATCGGCGATGCGGCGCACTTCCGCTGCGAACGCCGGGAACGTCTCGAGGACTCGATTGAACCGCTCCCGGTCGAGTGCGTAGAGATCGCAATAGTCGACGGCCCGCACCGTGTTGGCTCGTGCGTCGCTGCCGAGCAGCGCCATCTCACCGAAGAAGTCACCGTCGGTCAGCGTCGCCACCACCTCTCGGTCGTCGGCACCGAGGACTTCAACGGTTCCCCGGTTGATGAAGTAGATCCGGTGCCCGATCTCACCTCGCTGCACGATGGATTCGCCGGGCACGCCGACCGTCGGGGTGAAGTGCAGGACGAGCTCGCGGAGGAACGTCTCGTCGGCCCGCTCGAACAGCGGCACCTTCTGGAGGATCGCCTGGTTGATGTGGAGTGCGATTTCGACCCGCAGCGGGGTCGGCAACCCCTCGAGCATCTCGGTCTCCTCGACCATCCGGCTCTCCCACAGGTAGTTGTAGTAGTCCCGGACCTGCGCCTGGAGGTCACGCGGCACTTGACGGTCTCGCATGAAGTTGTTCACGGCCTCGAGCCGCCCCAGGTGCCGAGCGCGGTTGACGTCCAGGTTGGCGAGCAAGCTCGCCACGTTGCCGATGATGTAGCCGTACATCGCGGCCCCAAGTGCCATCACGACCATCGCATAGGCAACCTGGTTCCTACCGACCGGCGTGATGTCGCCGTAGCCGACGGTCGTCAGCGTGGTGATCGTCCAATACAGCGCTTGCTGATACGGAGCGAGCTCGGGATGACCGGAATCGGCACCGTCGAGCGCGATCCATCCGCACGCAATCCAATGGGAGATCATGGCGATCCAGAAGGCAAAGAAGGCAAGCCGGAGCAAGGCAGGATTGATCGAGGTGTGGACTCGCCAATCGCGTTGAAGCGCCAGGATCCGGGCGACGCGGAGCACCCGGAGCAAGGAGAGAATCCTGAGGACCGAGGCTGCAGAACTCCCGTCGATGCCCGGCGCCACCGCCAGGAGGTCAAACGGAATCGCAGCGAGCAGATCGACCGTGAACCATCGCCGCATATAGCGGCGCTGGATCCAGGAGCGATCGACGACGCGGATGCCGCGGACGGTGATGGGACGGCGTCTTCGCACCCAGATGTCGCCGGCGAACAGCAGGGACGCGACGGCGGATATCACCATCAGCCACCCGAGACGAAGCGGGCCAAACACAACCTCGAGCGGGATCACGACGGCAATCACCACCGTGGCGATGAGGAGTGCGATGTCCCAGTTGGTGATTCCGAGTTCGTCTCGACGCGTCACGACTTCGTTGCGCGATGCTGCAATCCGCTGGTACTCATCGACAGTGCCTTGCGTTTCGGTCACGAACCCGTCCGGTGTTGATGCGCCCGCATGCTATCGAGCCGACCATCCGCCGTGCTGCGGAACGTCGCCGTTCTGAGGTCGATGCGACGTGCGACGTCGCCGTTGTCCGCCCTACGGAAACTCAAACGCCCCGACCTCTGGTCGGGGCGCAGTGTCGGAGAGAGGACTCGAACCTCCACGAGCAATAAAGCTCACTAGGCCCTCAACCTAGCGCGTCTACCAATTCCGCCACTCCGACGTGGGGTGACTGCCGTTCCGGCAGGCTGCGGGAGTATACCCGTTTGCCGGACCCCGCCGATCTGCAAGCGCGACCGACCTCAGACGTAGAACCGGCCGAGCCACTCGGCGACGAGCGCCGGCTTCTCCTGGCCCTCGATCTCGACGGTGACTTCGTTCTTGGTCTGGATTCCTCCACCGGCCTCGTGGACGTCCTTGAGCACGCTCCGAGCCCGAATCCTCGACCCGACCGGCACCGGTGAGATGAAACGGACCCGGTCCAGGCCGTAGTTGATCGCCATCCGAACCCCGGGGATCTCGGCGCTTGGCGCCAGCGCAACGAGCATCGACAAGGTCAGGAAACCGTGGGCAATCGTCGTCCCGAACGGTCCGGCGGCGGCTTTCTCGGCGTCGATGTGAATCCACTGATGGTCGAGCGTCGCATCGGCGAATTGATTCACTTGCTCCTGCGTGACGGTGTGCCATTCCCCCACACCAATCTCCGTATCAACCAACGCAAGAAGTTCGTCCATCAACGCCACAACAAGCCTCCACTAACGGTTGAGCCAACAACCCCGAATCTAGAACACCCAGCAGGCGTGGAGCACCGCCGCCGCGATCCCGGCAGTCTCAGTACTCAGTACTCGCTACTCAGTACTGCGGCGGCAATGCCGCCGCCTCAGAAGACCTTTCGTACCTCTGGGTAATGGCAGGCAACCCAGTGCTCTTCAGCGAGCTCACGGAGCTGCGGGTCGTCCGTGTCGCACACGCCTTCCACCGCCTTCGGGCACCGGGTATGGAACCGGCAGCCCGACGGTGGATTCGCCGGCGACGGGATGTCACCCTCGAGGATGATCCGTACCCGGTTGGATTCGACCTCCGGGTCCGGGATCGGGACTGCGGAAAGCAACGCATGCGTGTACGGGTGCATCGGCTCCTCGTAGAGCGCGTTGCGGTCCGCGAGTTCGACGATCCGACCGAGGTACATCACCGCAACCCGGTCCGAGATGTGGCGAACCACCGACAGGTCGTGAGCGATGAACAGGTAGGTGAGGCCGAGTTCCTCCTGCAGGTCCTGCAGCAGGTTCAACACCTGGGCCTGAATCGACACGTCGAGCGCCGAGACCGGCTCGTCGAGCACCATGAAGCTCGGGTTCAGTGCCAATGCTCTGGCGACCCCGATGCGCTGACGCTGACCACCGGAGAACTCGTGCGGGTAGCGGTTGGTGTGCTCGGGACTCAACCCGACGACCTTCAACAGCTCCTTCACCCGATCGAGGCGATCCTGTTTGGTCCCGACGTTGTGGACCGTCATCGGCTCGGCCACGATCGACGCAACGGTCATCCTCGGGTTGAGGGACGCATACGGGTCCTGGAAGATGATCTGGAGCTCGCGGCGCAGGTTGCGCAGCGTTTCCTTGTTTGCGGTCGGGATGTTGACCGGGTCGCCGCCTTCGGGGTTGAACCACACATCGCCCGAGGTGGGTTCGAGCAGCCGCAGGATGCTGCGAGCCGTAGTCGACTTGCCGCATCCCGACTCCCCCACCAAACCGAGCGTCTCACCTCGTTTGACGTAGAAGGAGACGTCGGCGACGGCATGGACGGCACCCACCTGCTTCTTGAAGAAGACGCCGCGCGTGATCGGGAACTCCTTGACGAGGTTGTCGACGCGGAGAATGTGATCGTCCGAGATCTCGGCCGTTGTGTCGTATGTCGAAGCGACTTCGGTCACGCCGTCACCTCCTCTTCCTGCACGATCGACTTCAGATCCAACTCATTAGCCCGGTGGCATGCCGACTCCTGGCCCGGCTCACCGGAATCGCGCAGGAGTGGGAAGGCCTGAGCGCAGACATCGACCGCGAAGTCGCACCTCGGCCGGAAACGACAGCCCGATGGAAGGTTGATCAGCGACGGCGGAGCGCCGCGCACCGACCGAAGCCGGTGCTGCTCTTCTTCATCCATGCGAGCGAGTGAGCCGAGCAGACCCCAGGTGTAGGGGTGCTGCGGATTGGCGAACAGCTGGCCGACCGTGCCTTTCTCGACGATCCCGCCGCCGTACATGACCTGCACGTTGTCGCAGAAGCCGGCGACGACGCCGAGGTCATGCGTGATCAACATCACGGCAGTTCCGCGCTCGTCGGCCAAGTGGAGCATCAGATCCATGATTTGCGCCTGGGTGGTCACGTCGAGCGCCGTCGTCGGCTCGTCGGCAATCAACAGGTCCGGGTTACACGACAGACCCATGGCGATCATGATCCGCTGTCGCATACCACCGGAGAGCTCGTGCGGGTAGGTCTCCATGCGCGACTTGGCACCGGGTATCTGGACGTCCTCGATCGCCGTGAGGGCAATGTCGTAGGCTTCCTTCCGCGAGACCTTCTGGTGCAGCATGATGGTTTCCATCAGCTGGTCACCGATCGTGTAGACCGGGTTCAGGGCCGTCATCGGGTCCTGGAAGATCATTGCGATCTGGCCGCCACGGATGTCCTGCATGTCGGCTTCGTCGTACTCCAAGAGGTTCCTGCCCTTGAAGGTGATCGTGCCCGTCACGACCTCGCCGGCCGGAGGCTCGATGAGCCGCATGATCGACATCGCGGTGACGCTCTTGCCCGAGCCCGACTCACCGACGATGCCGAGGCGCTCTTGCCGATCGAGCGTGAACGAGATCCCATCGACCGCCCGCACGATGCCTTCTTCAGTGCTGAAGTACGTGCGGAGATCATTGACCTCGAGAAGCGGTTCTGCCACCTCAGTTCCTACTTTCTCTCGATGGTCTGCGTCGGGTCGAGCGCATCGCGCAGACCGTCGCCCAGGAAGTTGATGGAGAGCACCGTGACGACCAGGGCCGTCCCGCCGAAGACGAGCTGCCACCAGAAGCCGCGAACCGCGATCCGACCGCCCTCGGAGACGATGCCTCCCCATGTTGGTGTCGGTGGTGGGATCCCGAACCCGAGGAATGACAGGGCAGCTTCGACGATGATGGCGATACCAACGATCAGCGTCGTCTGCACGATGATCGGACTGATGGCGTTCGGCAGGATGTGGCGGAACACGATGCGACGATCGTTTGCTCCCGCCGCCCTCGCAGCTTCCACGAACTCCTTCTCACGGAGCGAGAGGAACTCGGCACGAACGATGCGTGCCAGGCCGCCCCAGCTCAGAAAGCCGAGGAGCAGCGCAATCCCGATCGGGCCGTCACCGACCCAGCTGGGCAGCCACTCGACGTCGGGAAGGATCCGGCCGACCACGATGGCCACAGGCAGCAGCGGCAAACCCAGCACCAGGTCGGTGAATCGCATCAGGGACTGATCCACGGGGCCCGGGTAGTAGCCGGCAATCGAGCCGACGAGCGTGCCCATGGTGCAGACCAGCGCGCCGGTGACGCCGCCGACGATCAGCGAGGCTCGGCCCCCGTACACGACCCGCGAGAGCACGTCACGCCCGAGCTCGTCGGTGCCAAACAGGATCCCTCCGCGAGGACCGATGTTGCGCAACGTGCGCCCGGTGTCGTCGAGGAGTCGCTGGGTCGGGTCCTCGAACGGAAGCAGCGGTGCGAGGACCACGAGCAGCACCATGAAGGTGAGCACGCCGGCGGCCACCATCGCAAGACGATGGCGCCGGAGACGGGTCCAGAACAGATCCCACTGCGTGATCGGCTCGACTGCGAGACCTTCGACGGCATCGAGTTCCTCGAGCCGCTCTCCAGCGCCTCGGGTATCAGTCATAGCGGACCCTCGGGTCGAGGACGCCGTAGAGGATGTCGGCAACGATGTTCATGATCACGATGCCGATTCCGATCACGAGCACGATGGCCATGATCACGGGGAAATCGACGACACCGAGCGCTTCGATGTACTTCCGCCCGAGGCCGGGCCAGCCGAAGATCGACTCCGTGATGATCGCCCCACCAATGATGAACGCGATGTCGATCGACACGAGCGTCACGATCGGGATGAGGGCGTTCCGGAGGGCGTGTTTGACGATGATCGTGCGCCTAGAAAGGCCTTTGGCTTTCGCCGTCCGCAGATAGTCCGAGCGCATCACCTCGAGCATCGAGGCCCGCTGGAACCTCGAATACCCCGCAAGCGAGATCAATGCGATCGAGATCGCCGGCAAGGTGAGATGTCGGAAGATGTCGCCCATCTGGTCGATGAACGACAATTGGGCGTAGTTGTCGCCGGTCATGCCGGCCACGAAGAACAGCTTGACGCCGGTCCACTCCTCGAACCGGAACGCTACGTAGGTTTGCAATGCAACGCCGATGACGAAGATCGGGGTCGAGAACGCAACGAAGGCCGAGAACGTACCGAGCTGGTCGAAGAACGAGTACTGACGGAGCGCCTGGTAGATCCCGAGAGGGATGCCGACGATCAATGCGATCCCCAGTGCCGTGAACCCGAGGCGGAAGGTTGCGCCGGCCCGGCTGAAGACCTCATCCCACACCAGGGTGGAGCCGGAGTTGAAGGAGATGCCCCAGTCGAACTCGATGTTCATGTTCCGCAAGGCGACCATCGCGCCGACGAACACGACACCAAGGATCCAGGCGGGACGGAACCGTGGCTCGGCGAAACGCCAGATGGCGGCAATCGCAACGGCGACGATACCGAGCACGATCCACGGAATGATGTTCTGCGGCGAGAAGTCCAGCGGCTGGACGTAGTTGGTCAGCCACTTCCAGTACTGGACGAGCAGCGGCTGGTCGAGCCCCCACAGTCTCGTGACTTCCTCGATGAACCCGTCTTCGAGCAGGTTGTTGAGGTAGAGCCGGTCTAACGGACTTCCGGCTGCCTGGAGCATCATGAACACGATGAAACTCAATGCGATGAGCGTCACCGCGCCGTAGACCAGGCGACGGATGATGTATGCAAACACTCGGTGCCTCCGACAAGCGTGGAATCACTATAGCGAGGCAACTGGGGCGTTTCTGGTGCTGGGATGACTCCCGCTGATCGCGCCGAACGGGTAGCAAGTCTCAAGTCTCAAGTCTCAAGTCAAGGTTCGAGACGGCCCCCTACTTGGAACTTGGAACTCGGCCTCGGCTAGAAGCGCGACCCGGTCTGCCGCGTCCTCATTCGTATCGGACCCGGGGGTCGAGGACCCCGTAGAGGATGTCGGCGATGATGTTCATCACTACGACGCCGATGCCGATCACGAGCACGATCGCCATGATCACGGGGAAGTCGACGACACCAAGCGCTTCGATGTACTTCCGCCCGAGGCCGGGCCAACCGAAGATCGACTCCGTGATGATCGCCCCACCGATGATGAAGGCAACGTTGATCGACGCCAGGGTGACGATCGGGATCAAGGCGTTGCGCAACGCGTGTTTGACGATGATCGTGCGCCGCGGCAGGCCCTTGGCTTTCGCCGTCCTCAGATAGTCGGAGCGCATCACCTCGAGCATCGAAGCCCGCTGGAACCGCGAATACCCGGCAAACGAGATCAACGCAATCGAGAGCGCCGGCAACGTCAAGTGGCGAAGAATGTCCCCCATCTGGCCCATGAACGAGAGTGAGGCGTAGTTGTCCCCGGTCATGCCCGCTACGAAGAACAGCTTGACGCCGGTCCACTCCTCGAACCGGAACGCCACATACGTCTGCAACGCCACCCCGACAACGAAGACCGGGGTCGAGAAAGCCACGAACGAGGCAAACGTGCCGAGTTGGTCGAAGAACGAGTACTGACGGAGCGCCTGGTACACACCGAGCGCAATGCCAACGACCAGCGACAGGGCGAGCGCGGTCAGTCCGAGACGGAAGGTCGCCCCGGCCCGAATGAAGACCTCATCCCACACCTTCGTCGATCCGGAGTTGAAGGAGATACCCCAGTCGAACTCGATGTTCATGTTCCGCAGCGCCACCATTGCTGCGATTAACACGATGCCGAGGTAGTACGCCGGCCGGTACCTGCGCTCGACGAACTTCCACGTTGCGATGGAGGCGCCGGCAGCGACGGCCAGGGTGATCCACGGGATCACATTCTGCGGAGAGAAGTCGATCGGCTGAACGTAGTTGGTCAGCCACTTCCAGTACTGGACGAGCAGCGGTTGGTCGAGCCCCCACAGCCTCGTGACCTCTTCAATGAAGCTGTTCTCGAGCCGGGGGTTGAGGGCCAGCCGATCGAGCGGTGACCCGGCCGCCTGGAGCAACATGAACACGATGAAACTCAACGCCAGCAGTGTCACCGCGCCGTAGACCACGCGCCGCACGATGTACGAGAACACTTGATGCCTCCTTCAAGTGGCTGCGTTGGAACCTAGTGGAGCAAGAGTCACCGTGCGGGGATCCGTCGCGACTGGTGAGACCCGCGGTCAGGGGTTGCAAGTTCCAAGTTCCAAGTTTCAAGTTCCGGATCTGACTTGCGACTTGAAACTCGACCTCACCGCTCTGCAAGTACCCATCGGCGGCGTCTCGTGCCCCAAATGCGAACGGAGTTCGGACTTGAAACTCGGCGCCTCGGAGCAAGCCGAGGCCGACATCTGCCGCGTCCCCAACCATAAGAGAAGGGG
>JASJAX010000009.1 GCA_030066755.1 Acidimicrobiia bacterium | reverse complement strand
TACGCCGTGTTGGGTCGAAGGATGAAGTCGAGGGGCGCAGTCAGCAGGGCCGAACCAACGATGGCAACGCGTTGCAGGAACCGACGCCGAGACACGTCCTTGCCGAGGAGTCGGCTCGCCCGCTCCACGAGTGCCTGGCTCATCGGCTGGGCTCCGCCGGGATCAATGTGGGAAGGACCGACAAAGCGAGGTAAGCGAACCAGGTTCCCAACACCACGAATCCAACGAATGGCAGGCCGAACGCCGGCTGATCGCCGATCACATCGGGGATCCCGCCGAGACCGGCGACGGCAGCACCGGACGCGGTCATCGCGGCGAGGAGGTTCAACACGAGGTGGACGGTCGTCGGGGGACTGTCGTCCGTTCCGAAGCAGCCGCACGAGGCGACCGCACCACCCTTGCGGAGCGCAACGACAACGAACCCGGCGAACCCGAGATAGGACGCGGCAACCAGCCATGCGACCGGGGCACCACCGACGATGAGGGCGACGCTCCCGACAAGGACCTCGCCCGTTCCCAGCACTTGGGCCACGAGCCGGCTCGACGGGAGCCCAACCGACCGAAGTGCTCCCATCGCGGGTTCGGGACGGGCCAGTTTGGCACCGCCGGCGAGCGCGAGCAGTGCAGATGCGACGAAGAACGGTGCGGCGAACCCCTCCATTGCGCCGGGATAGTGGCACCACTTCCCGGAACCACCAAATGCCGTGCGAATCCGGCTCGGTGCCCGATCAGCCGGCCGGCAGACGGAGCCGTTGGGGGCTCGATCGGGGGACTCGTTCGATCTCGCCGCGGGCCTCGAGGTCGAGCTTGACGGTGGTCGTGTACCAGCCAACGCTGGCGTTGTCCCACAGGCCGGCGGGCGTACGGCGTTCGACCTCGTTGCGCAGGTCCTGGAACTCCAACTCTCCGGCCTCGGCCACGGCCGCCAGGATCGCTGCGCGTACCGGTTCGTACATCACCCGGCGGATCCGGGTGTCGTCGCGGCCGGTGTTCGGGTTCTTCATCGTGATCCGGTCGTCCGTGTCGCTCATCTGTCCTCCCGAGGCCGTTCGGTCGTGGTGGTTCCATCGACGGTGCTCTTATAACTGTTTGTCATATATATGACGATTAGTTATAGTCCAGTCTCGTGGGCGATGTCAACGAGACCACCGAGTTTCTTCCGACGACGGCGTATGCCGTCCTCGGTCTCTTGTCGTTCGGCGAGGGATTGTCCGGCTATGAGTTGCGCCAGCGCGCGCTCGGCAGTCTCCGGTTCTTCTACTGGAGTCCGGCTCAGAGCCAGATCTACCGGGAGTTACGACGGCTCGAAGCGCAGGGGTTCGTCGCCCCGCAACGAGTTGAGCAACAGGATCGTCCGGACAAGACGGTGTACCGACTGACCGCCTCAGGGCGATCCGAGTTGGTTCGTTGGATCGAGTCGTCGCCAATCGATCCTCCGGTCATCAAACACCCGGCAGCACTCCGCCTGTTCTTTGGCCACGTCGTTTCGGGGGAGCGGCGTCACGAGATTCTCTCCAATCACATGGACAACGTCGAGGACGTACTGGGGGAGCTCGAGGCGCTCACCGTGGGGCTCGATGACGATGAGCGCGTGCAGTTGGCTCGTGCGGTATCGGGATGGGCCGTTTCGATCTATCGAGGTGACCTGCGTGGGGCCGGGGCTGTGGCGAGTGCGTTGGACGCCGACCCGGTGAGCATGCGCTGAGAGCGCGGCCACCAACTGGCCACCTTCAGCCGGGCGTATCGGCGCTTTCCCGTTGACCCAGCCACTCGTGAATCCCGGCGGCCGCCTTCCGGCCGGCGCCCATGGCGAGGATCACGGTGGCGCCGCCGGTGACGATGTCGCCGCCGGCGAACACGCCGTCCATCGACGTCATCCCCGTCTCCTCATCGACGATGAGGGTTCCCCATCCCGTGTGCTCGAGCTCGGGCACTGCGGCGAGTAACAACGGGTTGGGTGCGTTCCCGATGGCGACGATGGCGAGGTCGATGGGGTGGATCGACGTGGCGCCATCGATCGGCACCGGGCGGCGGCGACCAGCGTCGTCCGGTTCGCCGAGTTCCATTTGCTGGAGTCGCATTCGCGTGATCCGTCCGTGATCGTCTCCAAGGAACTCGAGCGGCGCCGCGAGGAAGTCGAAGACGATGCCTTCCTCCTCGGCGTGGCGGACTTCCTCGATGCGTGCGGGCATCTCTTCGGCGGAGCGTCGATACACGATGCGTGCTTCGGCAGCACCGAGCCGGAGCGCCGTGCGGACGGCGTCCATCGCAGTGTTCCCGCCTCCGAACACCGCAACCCGCTTGTCCCGCACATCGAGCACAGGCGTCTCGGCGTCGGCGAGCCAGGCCTTCATCAAGTTGACCCGGGTCAGGAACTCGTTCGCCGAGTACACGCCGACGAGATGCTCGCCAGGAACATCGAGGAACCGGGGGAGTCCGGCGCCGACACCGAGGAACACGGCGTCGAAGCCCTCAACGGTGCGGAGCTCTTCGAGCGAGACCGACGCACCGACGAGCGTGTTCATCTCGAACACGACCCCGAGGCGCTTCAGACTTTCGATCTCAGACGCCACAATGTCCTTGGGCAGACGGAACTCAGGAATCCCGTAGATGAGGACGCCGCCCGGCTCGTGGAGCGCCTCAAACACCGTCACCTCATGGCCGTGCCGGATGAGGTCTGCGGCGGCTGCGAGCCCGGCAGGTCCGCTGCCGATGACGGCAACACGATGGCCCGTCGGCGGCGGCAGGGTCGTGACGTCGACGATCGTGTCGGCTGCAGTGATGTCGGCGACGAATCGTTCGAGGTGACCGATTGCGATCGGCCGGTCCTTGCGGGCGAGGACGCAGGCACCTTCACACTGGTGCTCCTGGGGGCAGACGCGGCCGCAGATAGCCGGGAGCAGGTTGTCGTTGCGAATCACTTCTCCGGCACCCGCAAAATCACCCTGCGCAACGCGGACGATGAAGTCGTCAATCCGGATGCCGACCGGGCAGCCCGCAATACACGTCGGCCTGCGGCATTCGAGACACCGCATCGCTTCGAGCCGGGCCATTTGGGCGGTCAGCCCGAGGTTCACCTCCGTGAAGCTCGTCGCCCGTGCCTCGGCGTCGTGCTCGGGCATGTCGACGCGAGCCATCGCCATTCGCTCTTTCCGGGTGAGCGGCTCGCTCATGCCTGCGGCTCCCTGTGCACCGGGGCGAGGATCCCTGCGATTTCGCAGTCATCTAAGGCGTCGAGTTGCTGATCGCGCGTCGACTCGAAATCTCGATACGCGTCATTGCGTCGCTGGAGCAGACCGAAGTCGACCTGGTGGGCATCGAACTCGGGGCCGTCGACGCACGCGAACCGGGTGCGTCCGCCGACCGATACGCGGCACCCACCGCACATCCCGGTGCCATCGACCATGATCGGATTGAGGCTCGCGATCGTGTGGATCCCACGAGGACGCGTCACGTCGGCGACCGCTTTCATCATGACGACCGGGCCGGCGGCGAAGACGACTCCCGGCTCGGCGCCGGCGTCGAGCATGGCTGCGAGTTCATCGGTGACAAACCCGTGCCGGCCGTGAGACCCGTCGTCGGTGCACGGCTTGACGTCTGCACCGGCGGATCGGAGCTCATCCTCGAGAAAGAGGTGGGTTCGAGAGCGTGCGCCGAGGATCGCGTCAACGCCATTTCCGGCCCGGAGCAGTGCGATGGCGACCGGGTAGGCGATAGCGATGCCGAGCCCGCCCCCGACGACGACGGCCCGCCCGTAGTCCTCGATGTCGGTTGCCCGACCGAGCGGACCGGCGATGTCGTTGATGACGTCGCCGGTTTCGAGGCGATTCAGCAGCTTCGTTGTCCTTCCGACGGCTTGCACGTAGAGGGTGATCGAACCGTCATCCGGGTTTGAGTCGGCGATGGTCAGCGGAATGCGCTCGCCGTCAGGGGTCACGCGCAAGATGACGAACTGGCCGGCCCGATGGTGGGTTGCGACGCGCGGGGCGTCGACGCGAATCCGGCGCACGTCCGGCGCGACATCGTGTGCCTCGAGGATGGTGTACATGCCCTCACTGTCGCCTCGACAGCCGACGAGGCATAGGGGCCTTCCGACGGATCCTCTGGCGCCGGGTTTTGGCGGAGCGTCGGTTGGGGCCGGAGTCGTCGGAGCCGTGCCCAAGAGATGACCTCTGCACCTTTTTGCCCGAATTTGCGTCTGCAACGATGGTCGGAAGGAAAGGAGTGATTCGTGGAGCACACCTCCGGATTCCGTCCCCCCGGCCGCGACGTGCCGCACTCGCGCGACATGAAGCGGTCGAAGCACGACCACGCCTCGCGCAACTACCAGAAGCATCTCGCCGACCGGTTCCGTGAGCGAGAGTTGGAGCGGAAGCGGGAGGAGGAGGCGGCGTCCCGGATCGAGAAGGACGACACGCCGACCTGAGTCGTCACTCAGCAGCCACCTTCGGTTCACTTCGGCATCGGTAAGCTCCGGGCACGCACACCCGGAGCTGAAACCCTTGACCGAACGACCTGCCGTTCTCTTCCTCTGTACCCACAACGCCGGCCGTTCTCAGATGGCGGCCGGATGGTTGCGCGAGTTGGCAGGCAACGGTGTCGACGTGTACTCCGCAGGGTCGAACCCTGGAGACGCCGTCAATCCGGCTGCGGTTGAGGCGATGGCCGAGGTGGACATCGACATCGCCGGCTACCAACCGCAGAAGTGGACGGACGACATGGTGCGCACTGCCGACGTCGTCATCACCATGGGTTGCGGCGATACGTGCCCGTTCTATCCCGGCAAGCAATACCTCGACTGGGAGTTGGACGACCCCCACGGCCAGGGGGTCGACGCCGTGCGACCGATCCGTGACGAGATCGAACAACGTATCCGCGGTCTGCTCGAGGATCTCGCCGTCCCGGCCCGCCGGTAGCGAGCCATGGCACCGCTGGGTCGGCGCGTCGCTGCGGAGGCGGTTGGAACCGGGTTCCTCCTCGCCGGCATCGTCGGTTCGGGGATCATGGCGACGAGGCTCACCGCCGACGTCGGTCTCCAGCTGTTGATCAACGCCGTCGCCACGGCGTCGATCCTGGTGGCGATCATCCTGTCGATTGGTCCCATCAGCGGCGCTCACCTCAACCCGGCCGTCACGCTGGTCGACCGGTGGTTCGGTGGGTTGACCAGCCGTGATGCTGCCGGCTACGTCGCAGGTCAGGTGGCCGGTGGGTTGGTCGGCGTTGCTGCGGCCAACCTCATGTTCGACATCGACGTCATCTCTCTGAGTACCACTGCTCGATCCGGTTCCCACCTGTGGTTCGCCGAGGTGATTGCCACACTCGGTCTCGTTCTCGTGATCTTCGGGGTCGTGCGCTCCGGTCGCGCACACTCCGCGCCGTATGTGGTCGGGGCGTACATCGCGGCCGCGTTCTTCTTCACCTCGTCGACGAGCTTTGCCAACCCGGCGGTGACGATCGGCCGAATGTTCTCCGACACGTTCGCCGGGATCGAGCCGGCGTCGGCCCCCGCCTTCTTGGTCGCCGAGCTCGTCGGCGTTGCGCTGGTCATCCCATTGATCCGCTTCCTGTTCCCCGACGCAAGCGACGTGGCAGACGCCGTCGTCGTACCGCACGGAAAGTAGCCAGTCGCCAGTACGTTCGCTGGCGCTCACTTCCGGTAGCCGGTGCGGCGGCTTCGCCGCCGAGTCGCCAGTCGCCAGTACGCTCGCTGCGCTCGCTTCCAGTCGCCAGTGCGGCGGCTTCGCCGCCGGGTCGCCAGTCGCCAGTCCGCTCGCTGCGCTCGCTTCCAGTCGCCAGCTCGGAGTCACGGTTCGAGCGCGTGCGTCCGCGGTCGGCTTTCATCTGGCTACTGGCTACTGGCTACTTCTCAACAAAGGGCCTTGACGCATTGGCGATGCCGTGCCAACCTACGGGCGAGGCCGTGAAACCCCGCTTGGGGCGACGCGGCCATTTGTGTTTCCGGCACACCGTGAGGTTCCGCCCTCCGGTCCGAGGAGAAAGGACGGTCCGAATGATCACGCATCCGATCACCAAGCGTTGGTTCGGCGTCTCCGCCCTCGGTCGCGGCGGCTGCGTCGCCGAGGTCGACGCTTCACCCACGGCTCCCTGCCGGTTCTCCGTCCTGCGCTAGCGGGACATCGACCCAGCTGAGGAGCCGCCCACCGGGCGGCTTTTTCATTGGCCGCCCCCGACCGCACCCTGACAGACGAAAGCGGGCGAGCCCATCCGGGGGATCCTGAGCCGGTTCGTGCCTCCGACACGCTCAGCAAGGAGTTCGAGTCTCCGCTCGCCCACGTCGGTGGTCCTACCCGCCGCCGCCGCACCGTCTCGGCCACATATACGGCCTTTTCTCGCCGAGACGGTACCGGGGCGGTGGGTCGGGCTCACCGCACCTGCACGGACCGTCGCAATGAGAGGCGACGGCCCCACGACTCGAGGAAAGGAGGGGAATCGTGCAGCTCCACAATCAGAGCCGTCTCGCCGGCGTGCTGAACCGTCTCGGCCTCGCCGAACGTCGGGCACCACGCTGGGTCGAAGAAGCCCAATCCGGGCGTCTCGTCGACTACGAGCGGGCCACCAGCACGCACACCGTGCGATGAGATTGCCTCGTGCGATCAGGTCGCTGCTTGCGATGAGATCGCTTCGTGCGACGACAACGTCGATTCCCGTTCGGGACTCGAGTCGGTGGCGAATCAATCGTCGATAGGTCGGGGTCGTTCGATCCCGACCTCTCGGCGCGTCCGGACTGACGCCGACGCACCCCTTGTTTCGGCCGGGTGGGTTCTGGATAGTCGCATCATGACTCTCGGCATTTCCGGTCGGTTTGACCGGGCGGTCGCACCGCGGGACCTCCACGGCATCGCCGCAGCGTGCGCTGCGCACGCCGCCACACTCGACTCGGCCGCAGCCAACATCGCTGCGGTGTCGAATCGCCATCCTTGGCCTCCGCTCCCGCAGGTCACCAAGCGGCTCGAGTGTCGAGCTCGTCGACTCGCCGAGTGGGCAGCTGATCTCCACGCCCGCGCTGCGGCCGTCGAACGTCTCGAGCAGGCCGCTGTCGAGATCGTCAACGGGCTGAGTCGTGCGGTCCAAGCGGCGGTGTCCGAGGCCATCCGTCATGACGGAACGACTCATCAACCGGGGACCGGCATTGCGGCCGCCTATCGGTGCCTGGACGCGCTCCTGCTCGATCCCGATGTGTCCGCGGCGAGCCGAAGACGCACCATCAATGCTGCGATCACCGACTTGGACGCCGGGCACGTCGTCACGCTGGTCGACGCCCTCATCGCCGGCGGTCACGATCTTCGGGCGATCGCCGAAGTCGGTCGCGCCGTCGGCGCGACCAAGGGATCCGTTTCGAACGCCATCCTGGACGCCTTCGCAGCGCGAGTCGTCTCCGGTGATCTCGTTGCGATCACCTTCGTTGGTCACCTTGCCGGCGCCACGACAGGGGAAGACTCACATCTCGTTGCTTCGTGGCTGGCGAAGGGCACCGGTCGAACTGCCGCGACGATCCGTGGATCGCTGATCCGAGCCGACGTGGTCGACGGATCGGCGCAGACCGTGGACGGGGTAGTTCGGCTGCTTGGTCAACTCGACGACGTGGAGCAGATCGCTGCGCTCGTCGTCGAACTCGTCGCTGCCCAGAACGACCGGATCAAAGGACCGGATCCCGAGGCCCTCGACCGTGCCATCGTTTCCCTCATCGGCATCGAGCCCCGCGCCGTGGTTGCGCAACTCGCGATGGTGGCGGATCGGGAGGCGCACGCGTCGGTCGCCTGGATGCGGCACCTCATCACCGCCGACGACGGGCCGGACCACCTGGCTGCCGTGGTCGACGGGGTCCTGGGCCCGGACCGAATGGACGCGGCATGGTTTTCCGACCCTGGTGAAGACCACACCTTCGCCAATGCAGCAACGGCGGCGTACCTGGCCACGAGCCTGTCCATCGCCGTCATCCACGAAGCCGGGGACGCCCAACACGAGATCGGTCTCTTGGCTTCCGCAGCAACAACGGCAGAGATCCTGATGCCGGCCGTGAGCAGAGCAGTCCGGGCAGTTGAGGTGCTCATCCCGGTCGGGCTCTCACTCGGTGTCGGGGCAGCCGCGAGCCATGCCACCGCGAAGATCGACGACGCCGCAGGCGAGCTGCTCGAGCGGATCGCCGAGCGGTTCGAGGTGCCTCGGGACGCGACGAGCGCCGATCTCGCGGGCGCCCTCGCAGTGTTCGACGAGTATCGCGACGACCTCGTGCGGCGTTGGGCTCATCGGCGGTGATCAGCCCGCCATGGCTCGCAGCACCGCCTCGCTGTCCGGGTCGGCCGGGAAGAACGTTTCGAGGCGGAGTTCCTCCAGCGTGACGTCGTAGGCGGCGCCGATCGTCGCAATGGTCGAGAACATGCGCACGTCCCGATTGTCGGCGCGGTAGTGGACGGGGACGAGGAGGTCCCGGCCGCTCGGCAGCTCGGGGGCTCGTTGCAGATCGGCGACCCCCGGGTACTCGAGCACCTCGTCGAGGAGCGCTGCGAGTTCGAGATCGCCGGCGCGGTCGGCCACCTCGCGCTCGAGTCGCTGCAGGACCATCCCGGCCGCCTCGTCCCAATTCACGATCGTCGACCGGAGTCCACCGGGGTGAAAGGTGAGCCGAGCGAGGTTGGGTCCGATCGCAGCGGCCGACGCAAGGTCGATGAAGCCTGCGAGGAAACGCCCGGCCGCTTCGTTGGTCATCACGGAGTTCCACCGCCGGTCCACGACGATCGCGGGGAAGGGCTCATGCGCCTCCAGGAGGAACTCGAGCACGTGCCGCACTTGGTCCATCGCCGGCTCATCGAGCGCCGTCTCGGGGAAGGCCGGTGCGAAACCGGCAGACAAGAGCATGTCGTTCCTCGCACGAAGTGGGAGGTCGAGAATCGCCGCAAGGTGGGTGACCATCTCGCGGCTCGGCTTCGCCCGGCCGGTTTCGAGGAAACTCAAATGGCGCTGCGAGACCTCGGCCTCGGCGGCCAACCCGAGTTGGGACATCCGCCGGGTGGTACGCCACAGGCGGAGAACTTCGCCGAAGGTCGGTGCTGCGGTCGTCGCCATGTCCTGAGCGTAGAACGTGTCCCGTATGAGCGGAATGACGTGGCAGGTAATTGATTTGCCGCGACTGCCGCGGCACGGTGATGATTCCCGACACAGGAGGCGCTCATGACGGCATCGACCAACCAGACGGATGATCGGCTCGCCAGGATCATCTCCGGCAACGGTTGGTTCTGCATTGTCTCCGGCTCCATCCTCCTGGTCGGTTCGGTGGTCATCGGTGACTGGTTCGATCTCCCTGTCTGGGTGATTGCCGTCGTCGGGTTTGCCCTCGTCCCGTACGGGCTCATCCTCCGATCCAATGCGGCGACTCCAGCATTCGATCGTCGGATTGCGGTGGTCGCGACGGTCGGCGACCTGGCGTGGGTGCTCGGCGCCATCGTGCTGCTCGTGATCCCCAACACGATGAGTGCCGGAGGCAAGTGGGCACTCGGCATCCTCAGCCTCGCAGTCCTCGACTTCGCCATCCTCCAAATCCGCGAACTCCGCCGAAAGCCTTGAGGCGATCCCTGAACCTGAGACCGGAGACGTGACACCTGGGACTTGGGGCCTGAGCCCGCGGACTTCGGGCTTGAGACTTGAGACCTGAGACTTGAGACTTCAGCCTCAATGCGGCGGATTCTCCGGTACCGAGTCGGGCTCGGGCGCATCGGTCAGGCGGATCGAACCAACGTCCTTCACGTTCCAACACAGCGTTGTGCCGTCGGCGACGGTCAACCGAAGAGGACCACCTCGGTCCCGCGGCAACGGACCGCCATCGAGGCCGACTGCGAGCCAACCGCCACTGCGCAGCGTTTCGATCGGGATGGAGGCGGTGTATTCGCCGTCTGCCGAGATGACCGTGCCGTGGGTCGCGGCATCGGCGACGGCGACGGAGTCGAGAATCGCAGCAACCGGCACGGCCAGACCGACGGCCCCGGCGGCGACGGTGCCGGCGTCGGCGACGCTGCCGGGAAGGGCGACGAGGTCCTGCCAGCGCAACTCGGCCTCGCCGAGTCCGGTGATGTGCAATGTCACCTCGCTCATCTCGGTGGCCCTTCGAGCGCGGCTCTGCGCCAGTCGTCGAACTCAAACCCGGACCAGGGATTCCATTGTTCCCGCACCCACGTCACGCCGGCTATCTCGAGGGCGGCGATCTTCTCTCGGGCGCTCGGCCGGTCCTGGATCCAGTCGATCGAAAGTGAGAAGTCGTACGGACCTGTGTCGTCACGATGTTCAGTGATGACTCCGAGGATCGCGGTGACTTCATCCGGGCCGATCTCAGTGAAGTTCTCGCCGTCGAACCCGATCGGGACGACACCGTCAAATCGTGCCGCACGCCGGAACGGCCTGCCCCCGGGCCACATGCCGGCAACCCAGATCGGGATCCGGGGCTCCTGGAGCGGTCTCGGCAGAAACGCCACCTCGTCGATCTGGTAGTGGTCGCCGGCGTAGTTGAACGGCTCGCCGCTCCAGAGGCCGAGCAGGACGTCGAGCCCCTCGTCGAGCATGTCGCCGCGCGTTCTCAGGTCCTCTTCCTGATGGAATCGGGCGAACTCGGGATCGGTCGGCCAACCGATGCCGACGCCGAGGATGAACCGCCCGCTGGAGAGGAGGTCGAGGCTCACGGTCTCTCGGGCGAGCTTCCACGGATGACGTCGGGGGAGCGGTGCCACCATGTTCATCAGCGTCAGATCGCTGGTCGCCGTCGCAGCTGCGGCCAGGAGGATCCACGGATCGGCAACCTCAGCCCCATCCATGAACACGATGTGGTCCCACACGCTGAGGCCGTCCCAGCCCGCATCCTCGAGCTGGCGGGCGAAGGTCGCCACCTCCCGGGGATCCGACCACAACCCGAAGTTCGGGATATCAACGGCGTAGTGCATGGGATGAGGATAGGGAGGGGGAGGAGGCGGTCGATGCGGCCGCAGTCTCAGGTCGCAGGCCGCGGGTCGCAGGTCGCAGGTCTCAGGTCTCAGGTCTCAGGTCCCAGGTCCCAGGTCCCGGGTTCCAAGTTCCAAGTTCCAAGTTCCAAGTTCCAAGTTCCAAGTTCCAAGTTCCAAGTTCCAAGTACCTCCCGTAGCATTCCTCCGATGTCCGCCCCATCTCCTTCCGTCGCCGATCTGCGCGCTCGATTGCAGGGCTTGATGACGGCCGACCGGGTCGAGCTGCGGCGGCGGTTGCGAGGGGTGGAACGGGTGACGGCGCCGACGCGAGCTCGAGAGATCCTCGGGCTCATCGCCGCCGAGCTCGATGCGGCCGAAATGCGAATCGCTACCCGTCGCTCCGCAGCTCCGTCGACGCTCCAGTATCCCGAGGACCTCCCGATCACGGCGTGGCGGGACGAGCTGCTCGACACCATCCGGGATCATCAGGTCGTCATCGTCGCCGGCGAGACGGGGTCCGGGAAGAGCACTCAACTGCCCAAGCTCTGTCTCGAGTTGGGACGCGGTGTCTCGGGGATGATCGGGCACACGCAGCCACGGCGGATCGCCGCTCGATCGATCGCAGAGCGGATCGCCGATGAGGTCGGCACTGAAGTCGGCGGGGTGGTCGGCTACACCGTGCGGTTCACCGATGAAGTGACCGAACACACCCTCGTCAAGGTGATGACCGACGGCATCCTGCTCAACGAGATCCAACGAGATCGATTCCTCAACCGATACGACACGATCATCGTGGACGAAGCCCATGAGCGGTCGCTCAACGTGGACTTCCTGCTCGGATTCCTCAAGCGACTCCTCCCGAAGCGTCTCGACCTCAAGCTCATCATCACCTCGGCGACCATCGACACCGCACGGTTTGCAGACCACTTCTCGGACGCACCGGTGGTCGAGGTCGCGGGCCGAACGTACCCAGTCGAGGTCCGGTACCGGCCGTTGATCGATCCCAGCCTGAGCGAGCCCCGTGACCAGAGCCAGGCAATCGCCGACGCCGTGGTCGAGCTCAGCGCGGCAGGCCCGGGCGACATCCTGGTGTTCTGCTCCGGGGAGCGGGAGATCCGCGACGCGGTCGATACCCTCGAGGACCTGCGCCTGCGGCACACCGAGATCCTGCCGCTGTTCGGGCGGCTGTCAGCAGCCGAGCAGCATCGTGTCTTCGCCTCACACACCGGTCGCAGGATCGTGGTCGCCACCAACGTTGCCGAGACATCGCTGACGGTGCCCGGGATCCGATACGTTGTCGATGCCGGCCTGGCCCGAATCTCTCGCTATTCCCGGCGCACGAAGGTTCAGCAGCTCCCGATCGAACCGATCTCACAGGCGTCGGCACGCCAGCGCTCCGGCCGATGCGGCCGCCTCGGTCCCGGCATTGCGATCCGGCTATACGACGAAGAGGACTTCGCCGGCCGGCCGGAATACACGGATCCAGAGATCCTCCGAACGAACCTGGCATCCGTCATGCTCCAGATGGCGGCGATCGGGCTGGGCGACGTCGAGTCGTTCCCGTTCATCGATGCTCCCGATACTCGCGCGATCAAGGACGGCGTGGCACTTCTCGACGAACTCGGTGCGGTTGCCGGCGACCCCGTCGGGACCCGCGCCTGGCTGACCGATGTTGGGCGAGCGCTGGCGCGGATCCCGGTCGATCCTCGTTTGGGCCGGATGCTCCTCGCCGCCGACCGCAACGCCTGCCTCAGCGAGGTGCTCACGGTCGTCAGCGCCCTCTCCATCATCGATCCTCGCGAACGCCCGCTCGGCAAGGAACAGGCAGCCGATGAGAAGCATCGCCGTTTCGCCGACCCCGACTCCGACTTCCTGAGTTGGCTGAACCTGTGGACGCACATCGCTCGTGAACGTACGGCGCGGACCTCGAACCAGTTCCGTCGGATGTGCCGTGACGAGTACCTCAATTGGCGTCGGGTCAGGGAGTGGCAGGACTTACGGGCTCAGTTGCGTCGGGTGATGGACGATCTGGGGATGCGACCCAACCGGGACCCCGCCGACCCGGCCTTGGTGCACGAGTCGCTGCTCGCCGGCCTGCTGTCGCACGTCGGGAAGAAGGATCCCGACGGCTGGGAGTATCGCGGGGCCCGCGGTGCCCGGTTTGCGATTCGTCCCGGCTCGGTGCTCTTCAAACGTGCCCCGGAGTGGGTGATGGCCGCCGAGCTGATCGAGACCACACGAACCTGGGCAACTGGGGTCGTGGCGGTGGATCCGGAAACGGTCGAGCGGGTTGCGGGACCACTCGTGCGGCGTTCGGTCTCCGACCCATGGTGGGATGCCGATCGTGGATCCGCCGTGGCGCGCGAGACCGCGACCTTGTTCGGCCTCGCATTGTCGAGCGACCGGATCGTGCAGTACGGCCGCTATGACCCCGCCGTGGCCCGTGACCTCTTCATCCGCCACGCACTCGTGGCCGGCGAATGGGACGCACCCCACCGGTTTGTCGACCACAACGCCGATCAGATCGATGCGGTGCTCGAGGTCGAGGCACGAGAACGGCGGGCCGACTTGCTCGTGTCCGACGACATGATCGTTACGTTCTTCGACGCCCGGATACCCGACGACGTGACCTCGGTCCGACACTTCGACAACTGGTGGAAGCGGGAACGTGGGCGCCACCCGCACCTGCTCGATCTGTCTCCCGCCGATCTGATCGAACCGGAGGCCGACGCCGTCGACGAAGCGGCCTTCCCGCCCGAATGGCACTACGGCGATCTCGCATTGGCGTTGGAGTACGAGTTCGATCCGGCCAGTCCGAATGACGGCGTCACGATCGACGTGCCACTCGCAGAGCTCGACCGCATCGATCCGGTGGTGTTCGAGTGGAACATTCCGGGTCTTCGGTCGGAGCTGATCACCGCCCTGATGCGGTCGCTCCCCAAGCAGATCCGCAAGTCGTTTGCGCCGGTACCGGACACGGCTGCCGATGTCGCAGCTGCGCTCGACCCGACCTCAGGCCGTCTGCTCGAAGCACTCGCCCGCGAGCTGACCCGTCGGTCGGGCGTCATCATCGGCCCTGATGACTTCGATCAGACTCGTATCCCGATCCACGTACGTCCGAGGTACCGCGTCGTCGATCCGTCGGGCCGGGTCGTTGCCAAAGGCGATGATCTGATCGTGCTCCGGAGTCAGCTGCGCGACGCCGCCCGCGCCACCCTGGCCGATTCGAAGCACCCGATCGAACGTGAGGGAATCACCGAATGGGACTTCGGCGATTTGCCGTCGCGAGTCGACATCGCCGGACCGGATCGCTCGGTATCCGCCTATCCCGCGCTCGTCGACGACGGGGACGCCGTGTCCATCCGGCTCATGGCGACGGAGGATGAGCAGCTCGATGCCATGTGGGGCGGCCTCCGCAGACTGGTACTCCTCAACCTGCCGTCGCCACATCGGCTGCTGAGCGCCGTCCTCGACGGCCAGAGCGGCCTGGCGATCGTCGGCAGTCCCTACACGTCGATGTCCGAGTGGATGGACGACTGCCTGCGGTGTGCGGTCGATGCCATCCTCGCTGACGCCGGAGGCAGCGTGTGGGATTCCGCCGGGTTCGATCGGCTCGTCGACCGAGTGCGTTCAGATCTGGCCACCACACTCGAGCAAGTCGGAGTCGATGCGGTCGGCGTGCTTGCTGCGCTCCAGCAGGTGAATCTCGCGCTCGACGAAACCGCCGCCGACGCCTTCGGCGACGTGATGGCCGACGTTGAGGAACAGATCGACCGCTTGGTCTTTCCGGGTTTCATCACTGCGATTGGAGCCGAGCGGCTCGACGATCTCCGCCGCTATCTGGAGGCGGCCGCATGGCGTCTTCGCAAGGTGCCCGAGCATCCCGACCGGGACCGCGAAGCGATGGCGCGAGTCAATGCGCTCGAAGCGGAGCACGACCGGCTCGCCGAGGTGCTGTCGTGGTCGCCCGAGCTGATCGAGATCGTATGGATGCTGCAGGAACTCCGGGTCAGCGTGTTTGCCCAGACCGTCGGCGCCAAGGGCCCGATCAGCGAGAAGCGAGTGAGAGCCGCCCTCGACGCGTTGCTGATGTGAGGACCCGAGACCTCGGACTTGAGACCTGGGACCTGAGACCTGAGACCTGGGACGTGGGACCTGGGACTTGAGACCGCGGCCGCCGCGCGGCCGCCTAGATCGGTTCGAAGCGTGCGGTGAAATGCCGCAGCCAAGGTGGCTGCTCCACGATCCGGTATCCGCCGATGCTCTCGGCCTCCGCGGCGACATCGATCACGACCTCGGCGACGTAGTCGATGTGGCTTTGGGTGTACGTGCGTCGCGGAATCGCAAGCCGGACCAGTTCCATCGGCGCCGGCTCGTCCGGACCGTCGGCGACGGGTTTACCGAACATCACCGTCCCGATCTCCACACCGCGGACACCGCCGTTGCGGTAGAGCTCGACGGCGAGGGCCTGCGCCGGGTACGCATGAGCGGGAATGTGGGGGAGCAGGCCTTTGGCATCGAGGTAGACCGCGTGGCCACCGGGCGGGCGCATCACGGGGACGCCCGCGGCGTGTACCTTGTCCGCCAGGTACGCCGTCGAGCGGATCCGGTAGCGCAGATACTCGGGATGGAGTACCTCCTCGAGACCTTGGGCGATCGCCTCGAGGTCGTAGCCGGCGAGGCCGCCGTATGTCGGGAAGCCTTCGGTCAGGATCAGGAGGTTCCGGCACTGCTGGGCGACCTCGGGGTTGTTCATCGCAACGAACCCGCCGATGTTGGCGAGCCCGTCCTTCTTGGCCGACATCGTGCACCCGTGGGCGAGTGAGAACATCTCCTGTGCGATCTCGAGCGGTGACACGTCCTCGTACCCGGGTTCACGCTGGTTGATGAACCACGCGTTCTCCGCAAACCGACAGGCGTCGAGGATCAGCGGCAGATCGTGCCGATCGCACACCGCCCGCACCGCGCGCAGGTTCTCCATCGAGACCGGCTGACCCCCTCCGGAGTTGTTGGTGACCGTGACCATGACGAACGGGATGCGATCGACGCCGACCTCGGCGATCGTTGCCTCGAGGGCGTCGATGTCCATGTTGCCCTTGAAGGGATGCAGGACCGACGGATCCCTGCCCTCGGCGATGACGAGATCGCGGGCTTCGGCGTCCTGGTACTCGACATTGGCCCGGGTGGTATCGAAGTGGGTGTTGTTCGGGACGACGTCGCCGGCGGACACGATTGCGGCAAAGAGGATCCGCTCGGCGGCACGGCCCTGGTGAGTGGGGATGATCTCCGAGTACCCGGTGATCTTCTGGATCGCCGCCTCGAAGCGATAGAACGAGCGGCTTCCGGCGTACGACTCATCTCCTCGCATCATGCCGGCCCACTGCTCCGACGACATCGCGCCGGTTCCCGAGTCCGTCAAGAGGTCGATGATGACCTCGTCGGCGTGCAGGCCGAACAGGTTGTACCCGGCACGATCGAGGGCCGCCTGACGCTGGGGCAGGTCGGGGAAGTCGATGGCTTCGACACTGTGGATCCGAAACGGCTCGATGATCGTGCGATACGGCATCTCTCCACTCCCAGGTCGGTGATCGGGCCACCCTGAGTCTGGCATGGAAGCACCCGGAAGGGTCCGCCATGTACCCTGCCCGCACTGAACGAGGAGTGACGACAACGTGACGGGTGCGGTAATCGGATCGCCGATGGTGATCGCCGCCGCCGAATCGGCGACGGTGTCGGACGGCGACATCGACACGGTGCTCCTGCTCGTCACGCTGACCGGCGGGCTGGCCATCTTCCTGCTCGGACTCGATCGCCTCACCGAATCACTGCGGCTCATCGCCGGGACCCGGCTTCGGGCCGTCCTCCGCCGGCTCACCGCCAACAAGTACCTCGGAGCGATCACCGGGGCTGGGGTCACGGCGATCATCCAGTCGTCGTCGGTCACGACGGTGCTCGTCGTCGGTTTCATCACGTCCGGGCTCATGACGCTCAGCCAATCGATCGGCGTCATCATGGGAGCGAACGTCGGGACGACGATCACCGCACAGATCATTGCGTTCGACGTATCGCGTTGGGCGCTCGGCATCGTTGCCGCCGGGTTCGGCGTCAGCTTCTTCTCCAAGAGGGACGACCGCCAAACGTGGGGTGCCCTCGTCATGGGTCTCGGGCTCGTGTTCTTCGGCATGGGACTCATGGCGGATGCGATGCAGCCGCTGCGTACGTACGACCCGTTCATCGACTTCATGGCCCGGATGGAGAATCCGATCCTCGGTATCGGCGCCGCCGCGGCGTTCACTGCGCTCGTCCAGTCCTCGTCGGCGACCACCGGGGTCGTGATCGTGCTCGCCGGTCAAGGGCTGATCACCCTCGAGGCCGGCATCGCGCTGATCTTCGGGGCGAACGTCGGCACGTCGGTGACGGCGCAGCTCGCGGCCCTCGGCAAACCCCGCGAGGCGCAGCAGGCGGCCATGGTGCACACGCTGTTCAACGTGATCGGGGTCGTCATCTGGATTCCCCTGATCGGGTTCCTCACGAGCACGGTGGAAGGGGCCGGGGGCGGACTCGCCCGGCAGCTGGCGAACGCCCACACCGTCTTCAACGTCGCCAACCTCGTGATCTTCATCTGGTTCGCCGATGCGTTGGCGCGGCTGGTTGAACGGCTGCTCCCGCCGCGGCCAGACGAGGATCGGCGGGTGCGGGCTCGCTACCTGGATCGTGAGCTCCTCCGGACACCTCCGCTGGCCCTCGACCGGGCGCGGCTGGAGCTCCTGCGAGCCGCCGACCGGGTGCGGACCATGCTCACGCGAATCCTCCCTGCCCTCATGGACGGAACTCGCAGCGACCTCTCCGACATCGAAGCTCTCGACGACGAAGTCGACGATCTCCATGGCCAGATCATCTCGTATCTCGGTGCGATCGGACAGACCAAGCTCAGCGAGGATTCGTCGGACGAGCTCGTGGGCCTCATGGAGGCGACGAACGATCTCGAAGCGATCGGTGACATCATCGAAACGAATCTCGTCCAGCTCGGGCTCCAGCGCGTCGAGCAGGGGCTGATCATCAGCGACGAAACGAGGGACGTGCTCGGTGCCTTCCACAGCGAGGTCGAGACCGCGCTGGGATTGGCCATGATGGCGCTGACCCAGAAGAACGCGACCGCAGCTCGCAAGGTCGGCAAGATGAAGGATCAGATCAACTCGATGGAACGCGAGGCCTCACAACACCAAGCCGAACGGTTGGTGATCGATGCGCCCAACCGGATCGCCAACTACCGGTTCGAGATCGACGTGATCGCTCACCTCAAGCGGATCTACTACTTCTCGAAGCGACTGGCCCGCATGGCGGTCCCCGAGTCGGAGCGGGCGAAGCTGTAGCTGATAGGTTTGGCCGCGCGGGCTCACCCCCGCGTTCTGGGAGGAGGCCGTAGGTGGCGCACACGTTGGAGGAGATCGCCCGACTGAGTGGGGTATCCCGCTCGACCGTGTCGCGCGTGATCAACGGTGATGTGCGGGTGGCGGCGGCAACCCGGGAGCGGGTCGCCGCAATCGTTGAACGTGAGGGATACCGCCCGAACCGAACGGCTCAGAGCCTGGCATCGGGCCGGTCGAACGTGCTGGGCGTGGTGATCCCCATGGCGGCCGACGGCGTGCTCGCCGATCCCTACTTCTCTCGGTTGTTGCACGGCATTGCCCGCGAGGCGGATGGTCGTGACCAGTTTGTGATGTTGTCGCTCGCAGAGGCGGGGTTCATCCATCGGATCGACGAGGTGGCGCGCCGAGGCATGGTCGACGGTGTGGTGTTCTCGGGATCGCATGCGTCGGACCCGTTCGCAGATCGGCTCGTCGAGTCCGGCACGATCTTCGTCAATGTGGGGAGGAGCGACAACCCGCAGGTTTCGTATGTCGACAACGACAACGTCTCGAGTGCTCGCCAAGCTACGGCCCACCTCCTGCGCCTCGGACGCAGGCGAGTAGCCACGATCACCGGACCGCTGTTTGCGACGGTGTCGCAGGATCGGTTGACCGGGTATCGGGAGGCGTTGGAGCAGTTCGGCGTCCGCTACGACGAGGAACTCGTCTTCGAATCCGACTTCACCGAGGCAGGAGGTCGGGTCGGGATGCGCCGACTCCTGGAGCATCGGCCCGATGCCGTCTTCGCCGCCAGCGATCGGATGGCGGCGGGAGCGCTCAATGAGCTGCGTGCTGCTTTGGTTGCGGTTCCCGATGATGTCGCCCTCGTTGGTTTCGACGACATCCCGCTCGCTCAACAGATGGAACCTCCCTTGACGACGGTGCGCCAGAACGCTGAGCAACTCGGTGCGGCGGCGGTGGCCCTGCTGCTCGACCTCATCGACAACCCGTCGGAATCCGGCCGACGGATCATTCTCCCGTCGGAGCTCGTCGTGCGTTCCTCCTGTGGCGCCGGCCTTGGCTGACCTGACGATCCGGCCGATGTCGGCGGCCGACGTTGCCGTGGTCACCGAGTTGGGGATTCAGCTCGGGTATCCCGTCGACGAGGCGGGGATCGCTCGGCGGCTGGAGCGATACGGAGGGACCGATGGTCACCTCCTGCTCGTGGCGGAACGCGACGGTGAGATCGTCGGCTGGGTACATGCGCTCGAACGGCCGTTGCTCCAGGAGCCGCTGCACGTCGAGATCGGGGGCCTCGTGGTTGCGGAAGGCGAGCGTGGGAGTGGCATCGGCACCGTGTTGGTGGATGCAGTGGATGAGTGGGCACGGGCAGGCGGCTATCACGGTATGTGGCTGCACTCGAGGGTTGAGCGACCGGAAGCTCACGGCTTCTACCCGGGTCTGGGTTTCGATCGCATCAAGACGTCGCACGTCTACTACCGCACGATCAACTGACCGCAGTGGGACCGGCGGCCGTGGCCCGTTAGCCTGAACGACGCACCACGAGATCAGCGAAGGAACGCCGACGATGCCCGATTTCCTCTCCGACCAAGACATCTACTTGTTTGCCGAGGGCACCAACAACCGGATGTACGAGCACCTCGGTGCGCATCTCGTTGGGGAGGGTGCCCATTTTGCCCTGTGGGCGCCGAACGCACGACGTGTCAGCGTCATCGGTGACTTCAACGGCTGGCGACCCGACGCCAACGAGCTGTTCCCCAGCGAATCGGGGATCTGGCGCGGTCACATCCCCGAAGCCCAAGAGGGCAACACCTACAAGTACCGCATCGAAACGGCGGCCGGTGGCGTTCGTGAGAAGGCCGACCCATACGCCTTCCATGCCGAAGTGCCGCCGAAGACCGCGTCGGTCGTCTGGGGCCTCGATTACGAGTGGAACGACGAGGAGTGGATGTCCACCCGCGGAGCCCACAACGCCCACGATGCACCGATGAGCATCTACGAGCTGCACGTTGGATCGTGGCGGAAGAAGAGCCGCGCCGAGTCCTTCTCCTATCGCGAGCTCGCGCCGATCCTCGCCCGGTATCTCGTCGATATGGGCTACACCCACGTCGAGATGTTGCCGGTGACCGAGCACCCGTTCTTTCCCTCCTGGGGGTACCAGGCGACGGGCTACTTCGCCCCGACGAGCCGCTTCGGCACTCCGCAGGACTTCATGTTCCTCGTCGATGCGCTCCACCGGTCCGGCATCGGTGTGATCCTGGACTGGGTCCCGTCGCACTTCGCGACGGACCCGCACGGTCTCGAGTTCTTCGACGGCACTCACCTGTACGAGCACGCGGATCCGCGCAAGGGTTGGCATCCGGATTGGAACTCCGCGATCTTCAACTACGGGCGCAACGAGGTTCGGTCGTTCCTCCTGTCGAGCGCGATGTTCTGGCTCGACAAGTACCACATCGACGGCCTTCGCGTCGATGCGGTCGCTTCCATGCTGTACCTCGATTACAGCCGCAAGGAAGGGGAGTGGGAACCGAACGTTCACGGCGGGAACGAGAACCTCGAGGCGATCTCGTTCCTCCAGACGTTGAATCGTGACGCCTACGGTGCGATGCCCGGCACGGTCACCGTTGCGGAGGAATCGACGGCATGGCCGGGAGTGTCGAAGCCGGTCGACTTCGGCGGGCTCGGGTTCGGATTCAAGTGGGACATGGGTTGGATGCACGACACGCTGGCGTACTTCCAGCGCGAACCGATCCATCGCAAGTACCACCAGAACGACCTGACGTTCCGCGGGCTGTACCAATACGACGAGAACTTCGTGCTGTCGCTGTCGCACGATGAGGTGGTCCACGGCAAGGGCTCGATGGTCAACAAGATGCCCGGCGACGAATGGCAGCAGTTCGCCAATCTGCGGGCCCTGTATGCGTACATGTACGCCCTGCCGGGCAAGAAGCTGCTCTTCATGGGGAGCGAGTTCGGCCAGCGCTCAGAGTGGAGTGTCGATCGCGGCCTCGACTGGTGGGTGCTCGATCATCCGAACCATGCGGGCATGGCCGAGTTCACCAAGGCGTTGAACGCGATCTACCGGTCCGAATCGGCGCTCTATGCCCGCGACTTCAACCAGGACGGCATGTCCTGGGTCGACGCCGGCGACGCTGATTCGAGCGTGCTGTCGTTCATGCGGCACGGACCGGATGGGGACGTCCTGGTCGTGGCGAACTTCACTCCCGTGGTGCGTGACGACTACCGCGTCGGCGTTGATGGAGATCACGACTGGCAGGTCGTGCTCAACACCGACGACGAAGCCTTCTGGGGCACCGGCAAGGGATCGCGGGGCACGTCGGTGCCCGAAGCCGTGCCGATGCATGGCCGGTCCCACTCGCTCAAGCTGGGTATCCCGCCGCTCGGCGTGTTGTTCCTGAGACGTTCCTCGGGTGCGACGGGCGGAGACGCCTGACGGCTCACCCAACCGCGTTGCGGTGGCGTGCAACTGCGTCGTACACGGCGGGGTAGTCCGGGTCGATGGTGAAGCGGTAGCCGTCCCAGTACCCGTCGCTCTCGGGTCGGTAGCGGCGTGCCGGCACCGCCGAATTCAGCGCACGTCGTTTCATCTGTCGTTCCAAGGCACGGACGTCGGCGCCGGGGAACGGAGGTTCGACCGGTGGAAGCACCTCGAGATGGATCTGCTCGCCGAAGCGGACCAAGGGGGAGAACGGGTGCTCCCACACACGATGTGATCCGGTGATCACCACGGGCAACACCGGCAGATTCATCCGTTCGGCCACGGCGAACGCACCTCGGCCGAACGCGGTCTCGATGCCGAGAAGCGAGCCCTGGGGGAAGATCACGAGGCTCTCACCGGCCTCACGGGCTCCCGGAGCCGTGCGCAGCAACCGGCGGAGAGCTGCTCGCGGCTCCTCCGGGTTGATCAGCACGTGGCGGCCGGCGCGCAACCCGGCGCCGAGCGCAGGCCACGTCGCCAGCTCGTCTCGAGCGGCGAATCGGAGGTCGAGCGGAAGGTGGAGGAGGGCGATCACATCGGCGAACCCCTCGTGGAGCGGGGCCACGACGTAGCTGCTCCGCTGATCGATGTGCTCGATCCCGCGAATAGCGAGACGCACTCCGAGGAAGCGAGCCGCCCAGCGTGCCCAGCGCCGCTCTGCCGGCCGGGATCGTCCCCGTCGGCCGGCGGCGACAACCACCCGTGCCGCCGAGCCGACG
This sequence comes from Acidimicrobiia bacterium, assembly GCA_030066755.1. Taxonomy (GTDB): domain Bacteria; phylum Actinomycetota; class Acidimicrobiia; order Spongiisociales; family UBA5794; genus JASJAX01. The sequence continues at coordinate 29,980 of JASJAX010000009.1, read as the reverse complement.
AGCAAGGCCGAACCGGTAATCAGTCGGGGGAGATCGGCGATGCGGGAGACGGCGAAGTTGGTGCCGCGCAGTCGATAGTGAATCGGCGGATCCATGGGTGGGTCAACCGGCAGCGCAGCGGGGAGATTCCATGTCCGTGGTCGGGTCAGCGTGTGGCCACGATGAACAAGCGAGCGAATGGGTAGATCGTGGTCTCGTCAGGCCGTGACGGGTACGCCTCCTGGAGTGCCGATCGGTAGACCTCGACGAACCGGCCCAGTTCGCTTCCCTGAAGGCTCTCGAGAATCGGTCGCAGTGCCGTTCCTGAGACCCATTCGTACACGGGCTCCGGGCCGTCGAGGATCTGGAAGTACCGGGTCTCCCAGATGTCGAGCTCGGTGACGTGGGGTTCGAGGATTGTGTGATACCAGCCCGGCGACTCGACGGGTGGGCGTTCGTAGCGCTGCCGCAGAGCCGGATCACCGAGCGGCGATCCCCCAGGTCCTCCGGTCGCAAGGGTCGCTCGCATGAGCTGGTGGGAAGGCTCGTGCCAGCTGAGCGGCATCTGGATCGCGAGTACGCCGCCCGGATTCAGGTAGGAGACCAAGCGGGGCAAGAGCTCGGCGTGGTCGTCGACCCAATGCAGCACGGCGTTGGAGTAGATGACGTCGTGGCCCCTGTCCGGTTGCCAATTGCGGACATCGCCGATCTCCCACGACACCCGACTGGGAACGGTGGCCGCTTCGGTGAGCATCTCCGGCGACAGGTCCGATCCGGTCACCTCCGCACTGGGCCATCGGTCGGCCATGGCACGCGCCATCTCGCCGCGCCCGGTTCCGAGATCGTGGACGATCGCAGGGCCGGGATGGACGACTCGGTTCAGGAGTTCAATGGCCGGGCGCAGGCGAGGTGCGTCGAACTGCGCGTACTGGGACGGGTCCCAGCCGCACGGTTCATTCACGTCACGATCCCGGGACGAGCTCGATGTCGTGGGAACCGCAGGTCTTGCAGCGAAGGGTGGGAGCGCCCGGTGCGGCCCGCGGGATGGGCTTTGCCGGCGGGGAATCAGCAGGGAGTAGCGCCGAGGAACGTTTCGTCAGGTCGGTTCCACATGCGGCACAGAATTGGGCGCTCTGATGGTGCTTCGTTCCGCAGCGTGGGCACTCACGCCACGACGTCGGCGGGGCTGCACTCGGCTGCTTGGTAGCGGGCTCGAAGATGAAGAAGTCGGCACCCTCGTCAGGCGAAGGTTCGAAATCCGGCTCGGTGTAGGTATACGCCGCCGGATCGAGCGGTGACACGAACGGATCCTCGATCATCATGGCCCGTGCGGCCGTGGTGACCGGGACGACGTCTCCGTCGGCGGTGAGGTCGAACAGTGCGATGGCTCGGCTCGCGGCGAACGAGATGGCCGAATCGGAGAATCCGGTCACCGAGAACATGGCGAGGTCGAGGTCGGCGCTGTCGGCGGCTTTGAGCAGGGCGATGATCGCACCCTGACCGATGGGGTTGCGCTGGTACTTCACGCGGCTCATCATCCCGGCGCCTTCGAGCTCCACGACTCCATCCACGGGTTCTTCGACCCGTGAGGGAACGGCGCGGATGTGGCCCAGGAAGCTCTGCGCTACGAGATACGCCTCAGCCAGACTGAGGCGGGGGCTCTGAAGCCCGCTGGTCATCTACTCCTCCTCGGCGTTCTGCCCGTGTCCTGCACTCTATCGGTCCGGTTCGGGGTTGCCTCAAGTCCCGTGTGGTTTTGTCCGCAGGCGGCGCGGGATCGAGTGTTGCCAGTCCGCCAGGAGTGTCCGCAGCGCCGACACGAACGCAAGCGGTTGATCGAGGATCAGATGATGGTGGGCCTCCGGGATCGAGATCACGGGGGCGCTGCGACCCATCAGGTCGTACATGTAGTCGGCGGTGTCCGGCGGAACGACGACGCTGAGGTCGCCGCGAATCAAGGCAACCCGGCAACTGACGGTGGCCAGCTGATCTCGCAGTGGTCGCAGCGTGTGCTGGAACACCTTTGGATCGAACTTCCACGTCCATCCGGCATCGGTCTCGTGGAGCGAGTTCCGGGCGATGTAGTCGACGATGAAGTCGTGCTCGGCCGGCTGTGGGGGGATGAGCCGGAAGTGGCTCATTGCCTCGTCGAGCGTTGGGTACACGCCGGGCGACCGGAAGCTCCGGCCGCTGGCGCCTTCCTCGGACTCAGGGTCCGGCCGCCGGACCGGTGAGTCGACGATCACCGCACCCGCGAGGCGGTCACCGTGCGTCGAAGCGGTCTGAATCGTGACCATGCCGCCGAGGCTGTGCCCGACCACCACCGGTGGTCCGGGGAAGTCTGCATCTTCCGCGACTGCGAGCACTTCGCAGGCCCACTGCTCATGCGAGTACTCGGGCCGGCGCCCGCTGTCGCCGTGACCGGAGATGTCGAGTGCCGCGACATGCCAGTCGTCGGCGAAGAAGGGGGCGAGGAAGGTCCACCATCGTGAATGGGCGGCTCCACCGTGGACGAACACGAGGCCGGGCGCTCCGACCTGCGCCCATTCGAGGTAGTGGATGTCGGTGCCGTCGACTTCGACGATCCGCTCGTTGGGCATGCGGTCGAGCGCACGCGTGAACCAGTCCGGTGTCTGCGAGGTCCACATGGGAGGGGAGGGTACCCGGTCGACAGCTGCACCGTCCCCTGGGTGTCACAAGTCCCAAGTCTCAAGTCGCAAGTCGCAGGTCCCAGGTCTCAGGTCTCAGGTCTCAGCCGAGTACGGTCTGGCTACTGGCTACTGGCTACTGGCTACTGGCTACTGGCTACTGGTCGATCGGTAGCCCTGCCTCTGCCCACGTGATGATGCCGCCGTCGAGTTCGTACACCTCGGTGAACCCGAGATCCTTCATCGTCTCGAGGGCCTGAGATGACCGGTTCCCGGACCGGCAATACACGAAGTACGGCAGGTCCTTGTCGAGCGCATCCAGCGAGGCGGCGAAATCCGGCTCGTAGAAGTCGAGGTTGCTCGATCCACCGATGTGGCCTTCGGCGAACTCGTCCGGTGTGCGGATATCCAGGACGACGAGACCGGCCGGGGGCTCGGTCAGGAGCTCCTGTGACTCGACGGCGTCCGTCAGCTCGAAGACGACGGTGTCGCCGCCGCACGCACCGAGCCCGACGAATGCCGCGATCGCCAGCGCAGCGATGGACCGGGAACGCCCTCGGATCATCGGGCGAGCCCCAGGGCGACCATGCCACCGGACATGTTGGCGACCTTGGAGAATCCGGCCTTGGCGAGGGCGCGCGCCACTGAGTTGCTGCGATTACCCGAGCGGCAGACCACGAGCACGGGAGTGGTGGGGTCGAGCTGCTGCCATTCGGTTGCGACACGGCTCATTGCCATGGTCACGGCATCGGGGAGAAGGCCATTCGCCCACTCGGCGGGTTCGCGGACATCGAGCACGACGGCATCGTGTTCGTCCTTCCAGGCCTTCCACTGCCGGGCCGGTACTTGTTCGATCTTCGTCTTGGTGAACACGGTGTCCTCTGGGTGTCGTGGGTATGTGGCGGGGAGCATATACCCGGGGGGGTATCTACGCAAGCTGCATGAACAGTTTCTCGAGCTTGTCGGCGGTGTAGCCGTTGGCGGCGGCCCGGTCGGGGTCGAGGGCGCATTGGGTCAGGGTCGCCGAGAAGTACTTGAAGCCGGCCTGCTCCAGCGCCCGCATCGCTGCGGCGAACTGGGTGACGACGTCGGTGCACTCACGGTCGTCCTCGATCATGCCCTGAATCCCGCGGATCTGTCCTTCAACGCGTCGCAGGCGACGGAGGAGGTCGGAGAGGGTTGTTTGGTCGAGTTCCATCTCGCCACTATACCCTAGGGGGTATAGGTCGTCACGTGCCGATCAGCTCATCCCGGATCTCGTCAGGAAGAGGGAACCACCGCAGATGCTCGAAATCGGCGGTCACGTCGGGGTTGCCGAGCGGCTCTGGGAGCGCACCGCGAGCGGCGGACACGATCCGAGCTGCCTCGTCGAGGTAGGCAGACAGATTGGAATCGGGAGCCGTCTCGCGCCGATGGCGGTAATCCATCGAGCCCGTCGTGTAGTCGATGTCGTCCAGGCTCATCGGAGGTTCGGCGAGTCCGTCGCGATGGCGCCACAGTCCGCTCACGGCATCGAGGCGGTACTGCGGGAGCATCGCCCACCCTTCGTTGGCGACGAAGTGGACGGCGTCGAGGATGAACTCGAAGACCGCCTCGGAGATGAAGTAGTTGAAGTTGACCCGAACCCAGCCGGGTTTGATGCCCTCGCAGCCGCGGGTGATCTCTCGCTCGAACTCGTGTGAACGATCGATGTCGATACCCAGCAGCCGGTGACCGTACGGGCCGGCGCACGAACAGCCGCCTCTCGATTGGATTCCGAACAGGTCGTTGAGGAGAGCCACGACGTAGTTGTGGTGGAGGTATCGATCTCCGTGGCGTACGACGAACGAGACGATCGAGAGACGGTCGGCTTCGTGGTTGCCGAGGATGTCGATGTTCGGGTTCTGTTCCCACGACTCGATGGCTCGCCGGATGAAGGATTCCTCGAGGTCCCGAATGACGTCGGTACCGACCGCCTCCTTCAGCTGGAACACGAGTCCGGCGCGAATCGACTCCACGATTGCCGGCGTCCCACCTTCCTCCCGATGTTCGACATCGTCGAGGTAGCGATGTTCGAGTGGGTTGACATACGCAACGGTTCCACCTCCCGGCACTGCTGGTACCCGGTTCTTGAACAGCGCCTTACGGGCGATGAGCACGCCGGGCGTGCCCGGTCCACCGATCATCTTGTGCGGTGAGATGAAGACTGCATCCTTGGCGTAGGCCTCATTGCCGTCCGGCGTCATCTCGATCTCGACGTACGGTGCTGCCGCCGCAAAGTCCCAGAACGACAGCGCGCCGTGGCGATGCAGTAGCTCGGCGATCGCCCGGGTGTCGGAGATGATGCCGGTCACATTGGACGCCGCCGAGAACGAGCCGATCTTGAGCTTGCGGTCGGCGAATCGAATGAGTTCGCGTTCGAGGTGTTCGAGGTCGATGTGGCCGTCGTGGTCCTCGTCGATCGTGACGACGTCGGCAATCGACTCCCTCCACGGGAGCTCGTTGGAGTGATGCTCGAACGGCCCAATGAACACGACGGGACGGTCGGCGGCCGGGATGTCGGAGGACAATTCGTACCGCTCTTCGAGCGCGCAAGGAATACGCAGGCCGAGGACCCGGACCATCCGATCGATGGCGCCGGTCGAACCCGATCCGGTGAAGAGCACCGCATGGGAGTCGTCGGCCCCGACGCAGCGTCGGATGATGTTCCGCGCATCCTCCCGGAAGCGGGTCGTTTGGAGTCCCGTCCCGGACGACTCGGTGTGGGTGTTCGCGTACAGCGGGAGGACGGCTTCGCGGAGGTAGTCCTCGATGAACGACAGCGAACGGCCCGATGCGGTGTAGTCGGCATAGATCACACGACGCGGACCAAACGGGCCGCCCACCACCTCGTCGCTTCCGATCACCGATTTCCGGATGGTCTCGATCAGCTCTGCGGCGCTCATGGCGCAGATGCTAGGAGACGCGTCGACACTCGGTACGACCAGCGCCGGATGGCTCTACCTCGCGGGCCCATGTTGCGGCATGGTCGATACATGGCCGTACGCATCGTCCTCGGGCTCTTCGTCTTTGCGCACGGAGTCGGACACCTGGCGTGGATGCTCGCCGCCTTCTTTCCGGCCTCGCAGGACGGCCCGGTCTCCGATCGTGTGCTCGGCGGTCTCGCCGATTCCAGGAGTCCGACGGCGAAGGTGATCGCCATCGCCGGCATCGTCGCCGGTGGGCTGTTCGTCGTGGCCTCGTTCGGGGTGTTCGCATCGTCCGTCGGCTGGTTTGGTCCGGCATTGGCCGGCGTCGTGCTGTCGAGCCTCGTTGCAACGTCGTGGTGGAATCCGGTCGGCGTCGTCAGCGTGATGGCGTTACTCGCCAACGCAGGAATCGTGCTCGCCAAGCTGATCCCATGGATCGAGAACACGGCGTTTTAGGGCGAGTTGGGCGAGCCATCCCCCTCCCTTTCAGGGAGGGGTGGCCTCCACGAAGTGGAGGTCGGGGAGGGTTTCCACAGAGATCGGGATCACGGTGGGTCCTGTCTCCTAACGCCGCTCCCTGCTCACCGCTGTCGTACCGAACCGTAGAGACCCTCCCCTGGCTGCTCCGCAGCCTGTCCCCGCCCTACAAGGGCGGGGGATCCGCTCGTCAGCCCCGTTCTCGCAGAGGTGCGGCCCTCGAACCTCGAACTTGAGACCTGGGACCTGGGACCTGGGACCTGGGACCTCGACCTCAGGCGGCTACCGCCGGCCGACATGCCTGACAGGGGCGTTTGCCGGCAGACTCAGCAGCCTGGATGGTGCGGAACTCCTGGCGGTGGTGGGCGGTGATCCGCCTGGCGTGGCGGCAGGTAGGCAGGCAGTAGACGTTCGTCGTGTCCGTCCCGAGGTAGCGAACGCCGCGCTGCACCTCGTCGAGGTGGCGGGTGGCGTCGAGGCCTTCGGCCTCGAGGAGTGCTCGTTTCATGTCCGAGCCGAAGGCGTAGTTGCCGATCGAACCGTCGCTGCGGCTCACCCGGTGGCACGGGAGCAGTACCGGGATCGGGTTGCGAGCCAGCGCAGTACCCACCGCCCGGCTGGCCTCCGGCCGGTCGATCTCACGTGCCACCCAGCCGTAGGACCGCAACTCTCCCGGCGGGATCTCCGCCGCCTTCTCGAGCACTTGCACCTGGAATGCACTCATTGATCTGGTGTCGATCGGCAGCGCTCCGAGCCTGCCGGTTCGCAGGGCGCGTTCGAGCGAGCGAGCGAGACGGGTCGGCAGTGCGCCATGTACAGCCCGCCGACCGGTGCGTGCTTCCAGCGCACCGGCGTCGTCGCTCCCGGCGGGGACCACACCGGAGACGCCGTGGTCGTTGAAGGCAACGGCCCATGATCCGGCCGGGCCGTCGAGGATGGCGTAGTGGTCGATGTGACCGGTCGCTGCCAAAGTGCGATCGATCAGGGCGTCCGGCGCGCTCGTTGCGAGTTCGTTCAATGCAGTGATGACATCGTTGTTCGTCATGATCGGTCACTCCTGGTCCGTGTGCTCGTCGGCCATCAGTCGGCGGAGCTGTTCGATACCGCGGTGGACATCGGCTTTCGTCGTGCCGACGGGGCGTCCGGTCACCTCAGCGATGTCGGCGTACGGCAGGTCAACGACATGGCGGAGGACGACAGCGGTCCGTTGCGCAGTGCTGAGGGCGTCGAGGCGACGCCGCCACACTGCTTCCATCGAGGCCGTCACCGCGTCCGCTGCAGTGTCGTCCGGCGACGTCGCCGTGCCGGATGCAGCCTCGAGAGCGACCTCTGTCACGCGCCGAGCCCTGCGACGTGCGGCGGATCGGCAGAGGTTCAGCGCAATGGTCCACAGCCACGGGCTCAGCTTGAGCGAGCGGATCCGCTCCGGCCCGTAGGAGCCCAGGGCACGGTACGCCCGTAGGAAGGTCTCCTGAACGAGATCCTCGGCGTCGGCGCGGCCGGGCGCGAGCCGGCGGACGCCGGAGTACAGCCCGTCGGCGAACTCCTCGACGAGCGTAGGGAACGCGTCGTCCAGATCGCGGGCGAGTCGGGCGTTCAGCCGGCGCGGTGCGGCCCTCGTCGTCACCGTGCACTACCTCCTCTGGTGTCGAATAGCTTCATCGACAAGAACCCCGGTGCCGACCGTTTGGTTGCAGCGCCGTCGTTCAGGCGAGGAGCATCTCGCGCAGCAGGTCGAGTCCGACCGGACCCACCTCGAGCAACTCCCGATGGAACGCCTTCAGGTCGAAGTCATCGCCACGCTGCTGCTCCACCTCGTCACGGATGTCGAGGATGGTCCGTTCTCCGATCTTGTAGGAGATCGCCTGGGCCGGCCAGCCGTAATACCGGGTGACTTCGCTCGCTGCGTAAGGAGCGTCGAGCGTGGCGTAGTCCTGCAGCATCTCGGTTGCCGTCTCGAATCGCCAGGGCTCGCCGGGGTGGAACGGCTGGTCTGCGGGGATCGTCAGATCGAGGTGAGCGCCGATGTCGATCACGACGCGACACGCTCGCAGCATCTGCGCCGCCAACAGGCCGAATACGTAATCGGGTTTGTCCAGGAACCCGAGCTCGTGCATGAGGCGCTCGGCGTAGAGCGCCCAACCCTCGCCCGATCCAGACTTCCACATCCACAGACGGTGGAGTCGGGACAGCTTCTCGGCGAGCGAGACCTGAACGCCCACCTGGAGGTGGTGTCCGGGGAATCCCTCGTGATAGGCCGTCGTGATCTGGTCATACAGCGGGACCGGACCATCGCCGTCGAGCGCCCACCACACGGTGCCCGGCCGCGTGAAGTCCTCCGAAGGCCCCACGTAGTACGCGCCGAGCGCGCCCCCAGGCGGCGCGATCTTCACGTCGCATCGCCGGATCTCGTCGGGGAGATCGAAGTGGGTCCCGGCGAGTTTCCCGAGTGCGTCTTCGGTGCGCTCTTGCATCATTTCGCGGAACACCTCTGCGCTGGGTGCTCCTCGCTCTGGATCGGTCTTCAGGACTTCGAGCGCTTCGGCGATGGTGGCGTCCGGTTTGATCTGATCGGCAACGGTCTCCATCGCCGCACGCAACGACATGACTTCGCTCCAACCCCACGCATAGGTCTCGATCGGGTCGATGTCCATGCCCAGGAAACGACGGGCGTATCGGGCGTACGCCTCGGCGCCGACGCCATCTTCGGGTCGCGCTGCGGGGAGGTAGTCCTCTCGGAGGTACTCGCTGAAGCGTCCGAACGCGGCTCGAGCGGCCGAAACGGCCTCGGCCATGGCGGTCTTCATCGCAGGGGAATGGTCTGAGGCCTCGAACTCCCGCATCAGCGCAACGAATGCGGAGTCGTCCTCGGAGGCATGCACTCCGGCCTGTTCCGCCGTAGCTTCGGCCTGCCGCTTTGCGACGACCATTCCCATGGCGCGGCCCTCGTTGAGCGTCCGGCGGTATCCGTCGAGCGCCGGGTCCATCGCCTTGAGACGAGCGATGATGTTGGCCCAGTGGTCGCTCGAGTCACGTCCCATGTGGTCGAAGACCTCGCGGAGATCCTGCATCGGCGACGCCATCGAGTTGAGGTCGATGAGGTGATCGCCGTGCTCGATGTGCTCGATCTCCTCGTCGAGAGCGGCTTCGGCGACGAGCACGGCGAGTCGATCCCAACGGTTCGCCGTCGGGGTGAGCTCGGACACTTGGCGCCGGAGTGATCGCACCGCCTCGAGGGCTGCTTGTGCCCCGTCCGGGCTCAAGTCCGGCATCCGGTGGTCGTGACCATCGATACCGAGGTAGGTGGCGGCCGTCGGGTAATGCGAGGCCAGCTCATCGACGATGGCATCGGAGAGGGCGTAGATGGGGTGCTGCTGCGACATGGTCGCCAGGTTATCGGGCGGTCGGCCTCAGCGAGTTGAGGCCGAGTCCCAAGTCCCAAGTCCCAAGTCGCAGGTCTCAGGTCCCAAGTCTCAGGTCTCAGGTCTCAGGTCTCAGGTCTCAGGTCTCAGGTCGAGCCCTGAGCCCGAACGCTATCAACGTGCGGCCTCGGACGCGGCAGCTCGGTCCCGGCGCGACATCCGGGTCAAGCGTCGAGCTTCGAGACGAGGTTGACGTGATCGCCAGGTGCGCGTTTGCTCTCGTGGCTCGTGGCTCGTGGCTCGTGGCTCGTGGCTCGTGGCTCGTGACTGACGACTGACGACTGCCCACCAAGGCCGAGTTTGAGCAAAGCTCAAACTCGAACCTGACGCCGAAGGCGTCAGGCCTCAGCCCGGCATGACCTCGACTGGGATGCCGTTGAGGACGGCGTTGCCGGAGAGCGGGTCGGTGGCACCGGGAGCCAGCTTGTTGCTGTTGACGCCGGGCCGGGTGGCCGCAACGTCGAGGCGAGTTCCAGAGAGGTCGTGGCCCCATCCGTGCGGGAGGCTCACGACCCCGGGCATGATCGACTCCGTGATGTCGACCGGGGCAGCCACGGAGCCGGCGGCGGAGACGATCTTGGCGATGCCACCCGACTCGATCCCGAATCGATCCGCGTCGCTGGGGTGGATCTGCAGCGTGCACCGCTCCTTGCCCTTGATGAGCACTTCGAGGTTGTGCATCCAGGAGTTGTTCGACCGGAGGTCGCGGCGCCCGACGAGGGTCATCGTTCCGTTCGTGTGCTGCGACGCACGTTCTGCAAGCCGGGGAACATCAGCCAGGATCTCCGCCGGAGCCAGGTCGATCCGCCCGTCGGGTGTCGCCAGCGCCTCGGGGAGGCGGGGCTGGAGTGGTCCGAGGTCGATGCCGTGCGGGGCCGACCGCAGAGCAGCGAGCGTGAGGCCGTCCGGGTCCTGCCCATAGGCATCGCCGTAGGGGCCGGTGCGGACGAAGAACTCGAGCAGTCGGATCGGGCCGCGTTCGCCGGTCGACTCGTTCAGGATGTCCTCCGGGGAACGTCCGTGGATTCTCGAGTCCGGACTCCCGATTGAACGAGCGATCACGGTTCCGAACACCATGTCGTCGAAGGTGTTGAGATCGGCGTCTGCGCCTTGTCCGGCACAGACGGCCGCCAGCCGGAGGAGGACTTGCCACTCCTCTGGGTTGTCGTACTCGGCAGGGAGGATCGCCGGCGAGAAGTTGGCGACATTGCGGATGGATAGCTGGGTGAAGGCGAAGTCGTAGTGCGGCCGCTGCAGCGGGGGAGTGCCGGGGAGGATCACATCGGCGTGACGGCTGGTTTCGTTCAGATAGAGGTCGAGGCTGACCATGAAGTCGAGGTCGGCGAGCGCGGCGTCGAGACGATCGCTGTGCGGCGTCGACAGCACCGGATTGCCCGCAATCGTGACCAGCGCACGAACCCGGCCGTCGCCGGGGGTCATGATCTCGTCGGCCAGGGTCGCAATGGGCAGTTCGCCACGCACCTCCGGAAGGCCGTGCACCCGGCTCGTGAAGCGGCCCAGTTGGAAGCCACGCCGGCTCCTCGGCTGTTCGGTTGCGGCGAGGGGGAACATCGCCCCGCCCGGACAATCGAGGTTGCCGGTCATGAGGTTGAGCGCGTCCACCAGCCAGCTCGCGATGGTGCCGAACTCGGCGGTGTGCGTCCCGATCCGGCCATAGACGACGGCGGTCTCAGCGTTGGCGAGTTCGTGAGCAAGGCGGCGGATGGTCGCTGCTTCGATGCCGACCGTATCGGCGACGGCCTCCGGCGAGAAGTCGGCCGCCGCGCTGCGCAGCCTGTCGAGACCGTCGACGAGATCCGCAAGGTTTCCGGGATCGACACGACCGTCGGCGAAGAGCACATTGACCATGGCGAACAGGAGCAATGCATCGGTCCCGGGTCGGATGAACAGGTGCTCCGATGCGGCGGCGGCCGTTCTCGTGCGGCGGGGGTCGACGACGACGACCCGCCCGCCACGCTCCATGATCGCTTCCATGCGGCCCGGCCAATCCGGAGCCGTGGCGAGGCTGCCGTTCGACTCGTACGGGTTGGCGCCGAGCATCAGGAGATAGTCCGTGCGGTCGAGATCGGGGACCGGGATCAGGTCGGGATGGCCGAACATGAGCCCGGCGCTGACGTGCTTCGGCATCTGGTCGACGGTGCTGGCGCTGTAGATGTTCTTGGTCCGCAGCGCCCGGAGGAACACCCGGTTGTAGAGCGGACCGGACATCGAGTGGACGTTCGGATTGCCCAGATAGACCGCAACCGCGTCGGGTCCGTGCGTATCGATGATCGAGCGCAATCGCCTCTCGATCTCGGCGAACGCCTCGTCCCAGGTTGCGGGTACGTGTTTGCCGTTGCGGCGGACCAGTGGCGTCCGCAACCGATTCGGGTCGGCCTCGAGCTGCTTCAGTGTGGAACCTTTCGGGCAGATGAAGCCGCGGCTGAACACGTCGTCGCGGTCGCCGCGGATTCGAGTCACCGCGCCGTCTCGCAGCGTGATCTCGAGACCACAGGTGGCTTCGCACAGCGGGCAGGTGCGGTATTCGGTTCGGGTCGTCTCGGTCACGCCGCTCCCTTCGACGGTGCGGAGGCTACCGATCGAGTTTGCAGCCTGCCGGGTAGGTTGACGCGGTGCAGGTTGGTGATCGCATCTTCTTCTACGGCTCGTTGCGCCCCCCGTTCGACACTCAACGTCGCATCGGGATTGCATCGCTCGTTCGCCACCTCGGGTCGGCTCGAGTCCGGGGGACCTTGCACGATCTCGGTGCGTACCCGGCGTTGACCGAAGGGCCAGGGGTCGTCGTTGGGGACCTCTACGAGGTGACGGACGATCGCCTTGCAGACGTCCTGGATCCGTTCGAAGGCTTCGATCCGGCAGACTCCGATGCGTCGCTCTACCTTCGTGAGGAGCTCGATCTCGTGACGCCGGCAGGTACGGCTTGGGTATACCGGCACCACCGCCCGCTCGACCCCGAAACGATGGTGTCGAGCGGCGACTGGGTCACCCATCTACGCAACGCCGGTCGCGACGGCACCCTCGGACCGGATGGGGCCCAGATCTAGCGGTGTGTGATCACCGTCGCAGCGCTACAGAGTCTCAGGTCTCAGGTCTCAGGTCTCAGGTCTCAGGTCTCAGGTCTCAAGTCTCAGGTCAGAGTGCCTCAAGTCTCAAGTCATTGTGTCTCAGGTCTGGACTTGCGACTTGAGACTTGTGACTTGTGACTACACCCTGGCAAACGGGTCGGCGGTGCCGTCGGTTGCGGCGGCCCCGCAGAACTGGCAGCGGTCGAGGCCGGCGCCGATCTTTGCCCCGCAGCTCGAGCAGTCCGTAGCCTGCTGGGTCATCTTGCCGTCGGCGGAACCGTCGGCCTCGTCCATCTCGCGGATGCGGTCGGCGAGGGCTTGCTCATCGAGTCCCTGCTCTTGGAGTAGCGACCACATGGCCGCCACGACGAGGGTCAGGCGATCGACCCGATCGTGGAGTTCATAGATGTCGTCGCGTTGGGCGCCCGACCCGGCTGCAGCCCCAGCCGCTGCGGCCAGGCGGGCCGACTGACGGCCGTGCTCACCGAGCACGTAGCCAGCGAGGAAGTGAAGACTCATGGTCTGAGTGTCGGTGTCGCCGCTGGTTCCCTTGAGGTCGACTAGGCGGCCTGCTCAGCCTTCTCCTGCGCCAGCTGGTACACGTCGATCGCAAACGCCAGGTTGATCACGAACACTGCGGCGAACATGAGCCAGTAGAGATTCGGCTCGGAGTCCTGGATCCCGAACTCCACGATCGTGAGTGCTACGAAGCCGGGGAGCCACATCAGCGACAACGCTCGTTTGACGCCGAGGATCAGGTAGCCGGCTCCGGGGAGAAAGAAGTTGGCAATGGTCGGGATCCACACCTTGCTCATGTGCCCTCCAGGTCTTGACGTCCCGTCGTGACGTAACGTAGTGTGAGGTATGGGACGTGTGAATACGCAAATGTCCACTATTCATATTGATACGTACGGAATCTCTGATGGCTGACGCACTCACTGATATCCTGCGCTCGGTGCAGATGCGGGGATCGATCTTCTCGCGAGCTGCGCTCGATGCGCCGTGGGGGATCGAATCCGGTCGGACGGCGAGCGGGATCTTCCACGCCGTCGTCCGCGGGCACGCCTGGGTACGGCTGGCCGATGGCGGCGATCCGATCGAGTTGCAGAGGGGTGACGTCGTCGTGATTCCCGCCGGCGACAACCATCTGATGACCGACGCCCCGGAGCGAGCGACCGTGCCGATCAGCGACGCCACGACCGTCGACGACGCCGGCATGGGCCACCTCGTGGTCGCCGGCGGCGGAGCGCACACGTCGCTCATCTGCGGCACGGTCGATTTCGATCGCAGTGACGTGCATCCTGTGTTCTCGATGATCCCCCCGCTCCTCGTGGTGCGAGATCAACGAGGCCGGGTGTCCCGTGTCGTCGAGATGCTCGTCGAGCTGATCGCCGAGGAGGTTGACGAGTCGACTCCCGGGTCGGAGGCCGTGATCGGACGCCTGACCGACGTTCTGCTCGTCTACGTGTTGCGCCGGTACATCGCCGACCTCCCGGACGACCATGTGGGGTGGCTCGGCGGGCTCCGCGATCCGGCCATCGCCGAGGCGCTGGGTCTGATCCATCGTCACCCCGACCGATCGTGGACCGCGACCGAGTTGGCAACGGCAGTCGGCATGTCACGCTCCAGCTTCTTCGGCCGGTTCCGCTCGACGGTCGGTGAGACCCCGGGCGACTACCTGACCCGCTGGCGGATCCACCTGGCAACTCGACTCCTGAAGGAGGAGCAACGATCGGTTGCCGCTGTCGCCAGCCGCGTCGGGTACCGCACCGAGGCGGCGTTCAGCAACGCCTTCCAGCGTGTGGTCGGCGTTCGCCCAGGGGCGTACAAGCGCGCATCGTGATGCCCGGGGCTGGGCGCAGCAGCTAGCCCAGCGACAGGAGTTTGCCTATCTGGAAGGTCACCACCGCCATCGACCAAGCCAGGGCGGTCTGGCCGATGATGCTGGTCCACATCCATCGTGATCCGAGCTCACGACGTGCCGCCGCGACGGCGGCGACGCACGGCGTGTAGAGGAGGACGAAGACGCAGAACGCCAGGGCCGCCAGGGCCCCATGCCCGCCACTCGCAGCGTCGAAGCCGCTGGTGACGGCGGCGATCAGGCCGGCAGATGCCGCCTCGGCGTCGTCGTCCACGAGGTCGATGCCGATGATCCCGGGTACCGCGAGCGCCGTGTCGCGCAACGCGTCCACGAAGCCGCTCCCAACTTCGGCGAGGTCGTCGGCGAACGAGGGATCCGTCAGGTCCTCGATGGCTCGGTCGGTGCCGTAGATCTGCGCCATCGAGGTGACCACGACCTCCTTGGCGACGAATCCGGTCGCCAGCGCTCCCGTCGCTTCCCACGAACCGAAGCCCGCGGGCTCGAAGACCGGTGCGGCGACTTGGGCCGTACGGCCGAACGCGCTGTCTTCGATGGCGGTATCGGCGAACGATCCGCCGCCGATCGGGATCGCCATCAAGACCCACAGCACGATGCTCGTGGCGAGGATGATGGTTCCGGCATCTTTGACGAACGACGAGGTGCGTTTCCAAGTGTGGAACCACACGGCGCGCAGCGTCGGTCGACGATACGACGGCAGTTCGAGCATCAGTGGGGGAGCGGCCGAAGTGCTCATCACCGTTTTGCTCGCCACGAAGCCGATGATCAAGGCAACGACAACACCCAGGAGGTACATGCCGAACACCACGGTGCCGCGTCGGTTCGGGAAGAACGCCGCCGCCATCAACACATACACGGGGAGGCGGGCGCCGCAGCTCATGAACGGGACGAGCAGGCCGGTGAGGACCCGGTCGCGGCGACGTTCGAGGGTCCTGGTGGCGTAAATCGCCGGAACGGTGCAACCGAAGCCGACGAGCATCGGGAGGAAGCTCTTGGCGGGCAGACCCAGGCGTCGCATCAGCCGGTCCATGACGAGCGCGGCGCGGGCCATGTAGCCGCTGTCCTCCAGGACGGCGAGTGCCATGTAGAGGGCGATCAACACGGGGAGGAACACGAGAATCCCGCCAACGCCGGCAACAACACCGTCGACCATCAGGTCCTCGAACCACGTGTCGCCCAGACCCATCGCTCCGATCGCCGATGCCACCCATCGCGCCACCGGCCCGTTGACCACGGAGTCGATCCAGTCGAGGAACACCGCGGCGACGTCGGCGGTCAGCTTGAAGACCGCCCACATGGCGAACATGAATACCGGTACTCCGGCGAAGGGATGGGTCAGGACACGATCGATCCGGTCTGACCTCGTCGGTGCATCGCTGCGGCCGGCGCGGGTGATCTCGATGGCGACTTCCTGCACCCAGTCATACCGACCGCCGGCGACGGCGATCGATGCCTGGTCGCCGTGGTGGGTCCGGAGATCCGCCATTGCGACCTCCGCAGCGTCAATCACCGATTGGCCACCTTCGAGGGCGGTGATCCTGCGTCGCAGGTCGTCGCCGTTCTCGAGGAGTTCGAGCGCGAGCCAACGTGACGGGAATTCGTTGGCGACCGCCGGACTGGCTGCAATGGCGACCTCGATCGTGGCGACGGCGGCTTCGATCTCCGCTGCATACTCGACATGGAGGGCGTCGCTCACGCTGCGGTCCTCGTTCCGACCTCGATGACGGCATCGAGCAGCGCCTCGACGCCGACTCGTTTGCTCGCGGCGAGCGGCACAACCGGGACTCCGAGCCGTTCGGCGAGTGTGGCGAGGTCGAGCTCGATACCGGCGGCTGCAGCGACGTCGGTCATGTTGAGAGCGAGCACGGCCGGCGTACCGAACTCGAGAATCTGGGTCGCCAGGAAGAGGTTGCGTTCGAGGTGGGAGGCGTCGACCACGATGACCACGACATCAGGGCGTTCGTCGATGAGGTAGTCGCGGGCCAGAACCTCCTCCGGAGAGGTGGCGGCCAGACTGTAGGCGCCGGGTAGGTCGACGATCTCGATGTCGTGGGTCCCGTGCCGCACGGTTCCCGACCGACGTTCGACGGTCTTGCCCGGCCAGTTCCCGACGTGATGTCGCGAGCCGGTGATCACATTGAACAGTGTGGTCTTCCCGCTGTTGGGGTTTCCGGCGAGCGCCATCGAAATCGGCGGGTTCATGGAGTCCCGCCATCCGGCTCGATGGTGACGACGATCTCCCGTGCGAGCGGCCGACCAATCGCCAAGCGGCTTCCGCGTGCTGCGAGGATCACGGCAGTCGACGAGCTCTGCACCACGGTGGCGTGCGAACCGATCGTCAGGCCGAGGTCGGCCAAACGTCGAGCGATGCTCCGCTCCACGGCGAGATCGAGAACCCGCACCCGCGTGCCGGTCTCGACCGATGCCAGCGTCACCGACAGTGGGCGATCGGGTGCCTGGGCGGGTACGGGCTGGTTCATAGGGCGCACTTCAAGAATCCGTCGTTCGGTGTTCAGGCGCACCTTAACTTCGGAACTCGGCGGCGCCCCAGGGACGAAAGGCCCTTTGCCCCCGGGATTCTGGCTGGCTGATTGCGGGAGGCCGTGCAGATGTTGTGCGGCGGTGGGATCGCCGAGTCCCAAGTCCCAAGTCCCAGGTCTCAGGGCTGGGGGCTGGGGGCTGGTGGCCGTTGGCCGACCGTCGCCTACGCTCCGTGCGATGATCTCTGTTCCCGATACCGGGCTGCCGATCGAGTCCAGCATCGACGAGGTTCGTGCGGCATTGGGCACCCATGGACACGTGGTGCTCACGGCGCCGCCGGGCTCGGGGAAGACGACGGTGGTACCGCTCAGGCTCGTCGACGAGCCGTGGACCGAGGGGCGGCGCATCGTGATGCTCGAGCCACGCCGCCTGGCGACCCGAGCGGCGGCTCGGCGCATGGCCGACCTGGCCGGCGAATCCGTCGGTCAGTCGATCGGTTTTGTCACCCGAGACGAGCGGCGCACGAGCTCGGCGACGCAGATCGAAGTCATCACCGAAGGCATCCTGACCCGGCGACTCCAGCGTGACCCGGAGCTGCCGAACACCGCGGCGTTGATCTTCGACGAGCTCCACGAGCGCAACCTCCAGACCGACCTCGGGCTCGCCTTCGCGCTCGATGCCCGGGCGTCGTTGCGTCCCGACCTGAAGATCGTGGCGATGTCGGCAACGATCGACGCCGAACGAGTTGCGGCCCTCCTCGGAGGCCAGAATTCGGCACCGATTGTGACCGCCGACACGCGGACATATCCCATCGATGTGCGTTGGGAGCGGCCACCACGGGGCGTGTGGGTCGAGGACCATGCCGCATCCGTCGTACAGGGCGCATTGCGCAATGACACGGGCGATGTGCTGGTGTTCCTGCCGGGAATGCGTGCGATGGTCAGGTGTCGGGACCTGCTCGACGATCTCGGCCTCGATGCCGACATTCGGCTCCTCCACGGGAGCATCCCGCCGGAGGACCAGGACGCCGCACTCCTTCCCTCCGCAGCCGGGCGCCGCAAGGTCGTGCTCTCCACCGACATCGCCGAGACCTCGCTCACCGTCGAAGGGGTTCGGATCGTGATCGATAGCGGACAGGCGAGGGCACCCCGTCTCGACCTTCGCCACGGGATGACTCGCCTCCAGACGATCCCGATTTCGCGGGCCTCGGCAGAGCAGCGAGCCGGCAGGGCGGGCCGAACCGAGCCCGGTGTGGCCTATCGGCTGTGGTCGAAACTCGAGCACGGGGGACGCCGCCCGCACATCGACCCGGAGATCTCGCAGGTCGATCTCGCCGGCCTGGCGCTCGAGCTTGCGGCCTGGGGCACGCCGGATCCATCGGCGCTCGGATTCCTCGACCAGCCGCCGGCCAAGGCCTATGCCGGAGGAGTGGAGCTACTCGGCATGCTCGGCGCCATCGACGATCGTGGCCGGCTCACCGAGACCGGGCGCGCCATGGTCGATCTTCCCCTTCACCCGCGACTTGCCCGCATGGTGGTCGACGCCGGCGAACACCGGGCGCTCGCTGCGGTCATCGCGGCGCTGCTCGACGAGCGCGATGTCCTGCACGGACACCCCGACGACCTCCCGGTGGACCTGGGCTTGCGGGTGCGGCTCGTGGTCGACCCGAGTGTCCGCCATCCGGCGGCATCCGTCCGGACGATCCGACGTGTCCGCCGGGTGGCCGACGACCTTCGGCGCCGCGCCGGGATCCCGGATGGAGCCGTCGATGCGGATCGATCGGGAGCCGTCCTCGCGTTGGCGTTCCCGGACCGTCTCGCCGTGCGGCGGGGGAGCCCCGGTCGGTTTCAACTCCGCACCGGGACAACGGCCTGGCTATCCGATCGTGATCCGTTGGCGGTGGAAGCCTTTGTCGTGCCGGCCGATCTCGACGGAAAGCGCAAGGATGCGCGGATCCGGGTGGCGGCTCCGATCGACGCCGACGACGTTGCGTTGCGTTTTGCCCACGAAGTCCGGGAACGAACGACTCTGGAGTGGGACGGCGACGAGCTCTGGGAGCGCACCGAACGCAAGCTCGGCGGTCTGGCGCTCGATTCGTCCCGGCGTCGCCCCAGCTCCAGTTCCGCCACGACCGACGCCATCGTGCGCAGGCTTGTCGACGGCGAGCTGCGAGATCTCGCTTGGACGTCCGCTGCATCGGAGTTCCGCAGCCGGGTCGAGTTCCTGCATCGACACGCGGGCCCACCGTGGCCGGACGTTTCGATCCCTGCGCTCGCCGCATCGATCGACGACTGGCTCGTTCCGTACCTCGGCGAGCCGATGGGGCTCGACGACGTGCGGCGTCTCGACGTCCTCCAGGTTCTGCGAAACCACGTCGGCTATCCGGCCGCGAGCGAGGTTGAGCAACTCGTGCCGCGCGAAATCGAGATCCCCAGCGGACGGCGTGTTGCGGTTGACTACTCGGGCGAGCAACCGACCATTGCTGCGAGGGTCCAGGAGTTCTTCGGCACCACCGACGCTCCCCGCATCGCCGGCCGGCCGGTGCGGGTGATGTTGCTCTCTCCCGCAGATCGTCCGGTACAGATCACGACCGACCTCGAAGGCTTCTGGGACGGGTCGTGGCAGGAAGTCCGCAAGGACATGGCCGGCCGCTACCCCAAACACCGCTGGCCGGAGGATCCACGCGCCGAGGAGCCCGGTCGTCGCTGAGCCGGCCAATCTCAGAAGAAGGCCGCATCACGTTCCGTGGCCGGCTCCAACTGGTCGAACCATGTGACATCGGGATCGAATCGGGCAAAGAACGGCCGGCGCACCAGAGCAGCGTCGCGGGCTTGGAGATACTCGAGGACGAACACCTCCATGCCATCCATGCAGGTCGTTCCCAGGATGTGCACCTTGCCCGGGAAGGCCGACATCGATGGTCCTCGTACCGTGCGCGCCAGCCCGCTGAGGTGTCGGTAGGCGCCCTGGTAGATCTCCCAGCAGCGCGCCAACGGCACCTCGAAATAGTTGCGCGGCCCGGTGTCGCGGGCGACGAACATGTAATACGGCACGCAGCCGAGCCGCACTCCCGTCCGCCAGAGGTCCGTCCACACCGCGGAGTCGTCGTTGATGCGACGAGCCACGGGGTTCTGCATCCGAATGGTGGCGCCGGTCGAGCGAATCCGCCGGATGGCATGTCGGGCGAGGTCGGTGGAGAGCTCGATCGGGTGGCTGTAGTGCACCATCAACGCCAGGTGCTTCCCGCTGCACACCACTCGATCGAACAATCGCAACACGTCGTCAGCGTCCGATCCGGTAGTGAACCGATGGGGCCACGTCGCCGGGGCCTTGGTTCCGATTCGGATCGAACTGAGTTGCCCGAGTTGGAGCAACGGCTCGACGTACCTCTCGAGAACGGCCGTCTTCATTGTCAGCGGGTCGCCGCCGGTGATCAGCACATCCGTCACGTCCGGGTTTCGACGCAGGTAGGAGACGAGTTCGTCGGTCCCGATCGCGGCAAAGCGAAGATCCTTCACTCCGATGAACTGCGCCCAGCGGAAGCAGTATGTGCAGTAGGCATGGCAGGTCTGTCCCCGCTTCGGGAAGAAGAGCACGGTCTCGCGATACTTGTGTTGGATTCCATGGAGGCGCCGCCCATCGAGCGTTGGTACGTTGTGGGTCTTCTGCCCGCCCGGCTGTGGATTCATCCGAGCTCGGATGCGATCGGCAATCTCGGCGACTCGTCTCGGATCAGCGCCCTGTTCGAGCAGTCGGTCGACCTCGTCGAACTCCTCCTCGTAGAGCATGTCTCCCTGCGGAAACGTCAGCTGGAACATCGGATCGTCGGGCACGCGGTCCCAGTCGATCAGCTGGTCCATCACATACCGGTTCGATCGGAAGGGAAGGACAACGGAGACGACCTCGATTGCTCGCTGCAAGCTGGAGTCCAAGGCCGCCCATTGGGGTGTCGCGGCCACGTTGGCGCGGTTGACGGCCCGGCAGCGGCCTGCCCGCGAGTCGGCATCCGCCCTTCGCTCGGGTCGCACCCGAGGGGCCGGAATCGTCCTCGCAGGAACACCCGGTCGTCGTCCTCTCGAGCGCGAACGTGGAGGCTGCTGCGCATCGCCCGATCGTTTGGACTCCATACTCTCAACGTACAGAGGTCGCAGGTCGGCACCCAGGGCCGGCGGTCCGAATCTTCCAGGCTCGGCGAAGTCGCCGCTAGACGACGCTGGCGATGATCAGCAGGATCGCCGTTGACGTCAGCAACACCGGGCAGATCTTGAACCAGATCACCGGGGTACGGCCGCCCGTAGCGGCGGTCAGTGCGCCGACGGCAACGAGCATGATCGCAACCGACCGGTAGATCCACGGGGCAATCGTTCCGGTGTCGCCGAACGCGGTCACGAGGACGATGAGGGCCGCAAGAAACCACATGGTTAGGGCCTCGGCGATCCACTCCTGCGTGATGATGCGACGGTTGTCGGTCGAGATCGCACCAAACCCGGCAACCACCTGCCTGGTGGGGATGGCATGGGCGATACCCCAGAGGGCGATGACGGCGGCTGCGACGTAGGCGAGTGTTGCGCTCATGCACTCAGCGTCCGCCGCTGGGTTCAGCGACACCAGGGCCGATCGGACGGCGTTACGGCTCCGCCGGGATCGGGAGGTACAGGTCGAAGACGTACTCGTCCGGTGATTGCGCCCCGAGCGTCAACAGCTCCTCGAGACCCGGGCCCTCACCGTGGCCGAGGTGGGCTTCCTCGGCGTAGGCGTACAGGTCATGCCACCGATCGGTGATGGTCGCCAGACCCTCACAGCGTGTGGTGATGTAGCGGCCGCCGCCGAACTTGAACAGCGTGACATCCTCATGGGGATCCACCTCGACGTTCGGCGGAATCGTCATCCACTGCTGGTAGCCGTAGGGCTCATCCTGGGCGCTCGGACTCGGGTCGTTGAAGCCGAAGAACCGGTGTCCGCCGGAGACGGCATCGAGCCCGTTGCGCTCGGCCCACTCGAGCAAGGTGGTCCAGGCGTCCATCTCGGGAGACGGCCCGAATCCGCGAGCGGTGGCCACGCAGTAGCACGGCAGATCGACGATGTGGAACGACAGGTCGGCGACGAAGGGCATGCCGTTCACCTCCTCGCCCCTCAGCTTGGTTGGGTCGGCACGTGACGACCAGAGTCCTTTGGTGAAGCAGCCGCCGGTATTTGCGTGTTGCGAGCGGTTGGTTCAGGCTGGCAGTAAGGGCCCATCGAAGGCGAGAGGAGGACCCGAGATGTCTGCCCACGAGGTTGCCGTCGTGATCGATCCAGCTCGGTTCGACGCAGTGGTGTTCGACATGGATGGAGTGGTCACCAAGACGACCGTTGCCCATCGTGGCGCCTGGAAGCGCTTGTTCGACGAGTATCTCGCCGAAGCCAAAGGGCCAGACGAGCCGCCCTTCGACGATCGATCCGACTACTTGGAGTACGTCGATGGCAAACCGAGGTACGACGGCGTGCGGAGCTTCCTCGCCTCACGAGGCATCATCCTCCCGGAAGGCGATCCGTCGGACGCTCCCGATCAGGAGACCGTCTGCGGGCTCGGCAACCGCAAGAACGTTCACTTCAGGGCGCACGTGCGAGACGTCGGCGTCGAGCCGTATACAACGACACTCGAGTTCATTGCCAGCCTCCGCGCGGCGGACGTGCGGGTCGGGTTGATCACGTCGAGCCGGAACGCGTCGATGGTTCTGGAGGCGGCCGGGGTGCAGCACCTGTTCGAAGTGATCATCGATGGAAACGTCGCCGCAGAACGAGGCTTGCCCGGGAAACCGGATCCCGCCGTCTTCGTCGAAGCCACGCACGCGTTGGGTGCCGAGCCGGCCGCCGCGGTGGTCGTCGAGGACGCGCTGTCCGGCGTGGCCGCTGGTCGCGCCGGAGGGTTCGGCTTGGTGATCGGCGTCGCAAGGGATGACAACGTCGACGAGCTTGCTGCAGGTGGCGCCGATGTCGTCGTGCTCGACCTCGAAGCCGTGACCGTCGGCTGAACGACCGAACACCGCAGTCGAGTCGAGTCGAGTCGATCAGTCACCGGAGTTCTCGTCCCCGGGTGTCGGTACCATCGTGGCCGTCATGACCATCGACATCGCCGGGTTCATCACCTACCTCAAAGACCACGCCGTGGAGCACGGGTTCCACGTGCACGACGAACGGCACTTCATCGAGACGTACTCGCTGCGCCAGTCGTGGGAGGTCGACCTCCACCCCGACTCAGCGTGCGACGGACCGCTCGATCTGAACCTCGCGCTCGAGGTCGACCCCCGGGTTCTGCTCGAACTCGAGCAGAAGCTCGACGAACTCCGTGAGGACGACGTCCGCCCCGACGGGGACTTCGATCTCCCCATGCGATTCAATTGGGCGCTTCCGGCCCTCGCCGATCCGCCCGACCTGGTGGTACTCGCAACCGAACTCGCCGGCGTCGGCGGGCCGGAGCTCCCGATCGAAGTGTCCGGGGTCGAGTCCACCGGCGTGTTGTCGACCAGCCCCGAAGTGCGGTTGTCGATCATCGGTCACATCCAGGTCTCGCTCGTCGACGCCATGTTGGGCGAGGAGAAGTTCTGCGAGACCCTCGAACGGTGCCGCGCCGTCAGCGAATACCTCGTCGCCGAAGCCGACCACTGGAAGATCAGCTACCCCGAGCAGTAGGGGAGTGGCGGGGCAGAACGCGGCAGACCGGCGACCTCAGCGACTTGAGGTCGAGTCTCAGGTCGCAAGTCTCAAGTCGCACGTCAGAGCACGCAGGTGAAGGCCTGTGACCTGTGACCTGAGACCTGAGACGGCGGGGCGGAGCCCCGCCTCAACCCTCGATCGCGTACTCCGTGAGCCGCCGATACAGCGGTGCGCACGCTGCGTAGAGCTCCTCGAGGTCTTCTGGGAACGGGTCGGTCTTGGGGGCGTACGGTTCGAAGCCGGTGGTTTGGTGGAGACGGTCGTACCAGTGGGGGCCCCAGATGCCGTCCTCGGGCTTTGGGCCGGAGTCCCACGCGAGCATGGCCGGATCCCACGGGATCTCGAGGCGCTCGCACAGCCGCGTCAGCACGGATTGCGGGTTGTCGAGCAAGGTGCGCGAATCGACGACGATCGGTCTGCGGCCACGGGCCAAGTCACGCTCGACGATGTCGACCTGGACGTCGAACCCGGTGTCACGCATCACCGGTGCTCGGCCGAGCCCCTTTGCGAGCGACGGCAGCATGTCGCGGGGATCTCGGGTCAGTAGGAAGTTGTCGAAGCGGTCGACGACTGTTGGATCGAAGCCAATCAGGTGGTGCGCCATGTTCTTGAAGAACCGGATCGGGGTCGGGACGATCCCGAACTCCATCTCGGCGAGGATCTCGTCGGCGTCGGTGAGCACGTGCGCAAGGATCTCGTCGCGACCGGGATGGTCGACGCCGGTGACGACGAGGTAATGCCCGTACATCGGTTCATCCCACACCGACGTGTCGGCGCGCTCCCGCCAGCTGTACATCATCGCCGTCGAGACGTTGCGTGGTCCCGACCACATGTTGATGAGGCGAGTCATTGGCTCAACGCCTCCCGGTAAGCCGCCGTCAGCCGTTGTGTCACCGGCCCCACGCTACCGCTGCCGATTGTCCGCCCATCCAACGCGGCGACCGGAGTGAGTCCGCCAAACGTCCCCGTCACGAAGGCCTCGTCGGCGGCGTACACGTCGTCCACCGTGAAGGCGCGCTCGTACGCGGGGATCCCGGCCTCCTCGGCCAGCTCGAGGACCGTGGCCCGGGTGATCCCGTTCAGGCAGTGCTCGCCGGTCGAGGTCCACAGCGCACCACCGCGCACGATGAAGAAGTTCGTCGAGTTGCACGTCGCAACGTTCCCGTCGATGTCCAGCATCAGGGCTTCGTCGGCTCCGGCAACGATCGCCTCCGAGAGCGCCACCACCTCATGCAGCTTCGAGTGGCTGTTCCACCGCTGGTCGAGGCTCGTGGGTGGCGGCCGGCGTATCTGCGACGTGTGGAGGCGGAGTCCGGCTGCCGCGAGGTCGGGGTCACCGACCTTCCATTCGGCGATCACCACAACCGTTGGTCGGATGGACAAGCGCGGGTCTTGCAGAGCGGTCCGTTTGGTGCCGCGCGAGACCATCAACCGCACGTGGGCATCGCTCGTCATCCCGTTGCGGTCGACTGTTGCCTGCAAGATGTCGGCGAGTTCCTCACTGGTCTTGCCGATGTCCAGGTAGACCGCATCGGCGGTGGCGAAGAGCCGGTCCAGATGACGGTCGAGGTGGAGGAACCGTCCGTCGTGGTACCGCAGTCCTTCCCAGATCCCGTCGCCGATGAGGAACGCCGAGTCGAACACCGACACTGCGGCCTCGGCGCGATGCACGAAGTCGCCGTCGACGTACACGAGCACGTCGGCGTTACGCGGGTCGGGGAGGGCAGCGTGGGTGCTCGGTGCCATGAGGTCAATGCGCTCCTGCGATGACATCCAGTTGGACAGAGACTTCTGACTCGGACCGTTCGATCTCCACGAACCCGCAGCTCTCGGCGATGCGCCTCGCAGTCGAGTTGGCGATCGGGACGGAGGCTTCGATCGTTGTGATCCCGACCGATTCGGTGTGAAGGATCGCGGCGTCGACGGCCGCCGCAGCGAGTCCGACGCCGCGGAAGTCTTCGAAGACGACGATCTCCTCGATCCTCATGATTCGCGCTCCATCGCGGCGCCGATCGATCATCCACATCCAGCCGCGGGTCTCGCGATCCATGCCGGCGGTCAGGGCGAAGAAGTGGTGAGAGGTGCCGGGCGGAGCGTCGATCAGCTCGCTGACTCTGGATCGCACCCTTTGCGACGCATCGACCAACGACCGTCCTTCCGCATCCATGGCGCGTGCGGTGCGGTCCGCCACGATCCATTCGATGAACGCACGTCGCTCACCGGCCTTCAACGGCTCGAGGTCGACATACCCGTCCGGCATGCGGAGGTGTTGGTTGAGCGACTGCACCAGCTCGTGTTCGATCAGGCCGGGGTTCGAGGGGAGCGGCATCGAATTGCCGGTGGCGACGAAGCCGGCGTCCTCGTATAGACGGCGCGCACCGTCGTTGTCGTCGACGACCCAGAGCATGACGTCGTCGGCATCGGATTGGCGCGCCCAGGCCACCACCGTGTTCGTGAGGGCACGTCCGATGCCGGAGCGCCGGTGCGCCGGATCCACCCACATCGAGATGAGGTGCATCCGCCGCGGGTTGTCTTCCAACCGGAACGCACCGGCGAGCGCAACCAACTCGCCGTCGACCTCAGCGAGGTACATCGTTTGGTCGGGCCCATCTGAACTCAACGCAGCCCAGGTCTCCCATGTGTCCATCGGACGGCTCGCTTCGCTCTCGTAGGACGACGCGAACGCATCGGGATCGGCGGCGAGCGCCCTCAGCCGAAGCTCGCGGAATTCCTTGGAATCTTCGACGCGAATCCGGCGGATGTTCACGGCGTGAGGAAGGCGGCGATCGTGTCGATCACTGCGTCGGGTTGCTCCCACAACATCATGTGTCCGGCTCCGGGGAGCGTGGAAACAGTGGCGTCGGGTGTCGCCTCGATGAGCGCCTGGGCGTTGCGTTGCGGGGTCATCAAGTCCCGATCGCCGAGCACATACAGCACAGGACAGGCGAGGCGCTGCACCGTGGCGACGGCTCGATCGTGCGCATCGGCTGCGGTGAGGTCGATGCCGAGGGTGCCGTCGAGCGTGCGTTCGCTGACCCGCGCGTTGCGGCCGGTGATCCACGTACCGGGGGTGGGATGCCCGCCGAGTTGGGATCGTTTGGTGAACGACCACGTGGTGATGAGATCGACTGCCAGCTGCTCATCTGCCTTGGCTGCCGATAGCAGCGCAGGGTGGACCGGCATCGTCGCAGCCGTACCGAGGGCGACGACTCTGGTCACCATCGCTGGGCTCTCGGCCGCCATTTCGAAGGCGATATACGTTCCGAGTGAGTGTCCGACCAGCGCCGCTCGGTCGAACCCCGCGGAGTTGATCGTTGCAGCCAGCCAGTCGGCGTGGCCGCCGACACTGTCGGGAGCCGGTCCTGCGGACTTCCCGTGGCCGGGCAGGTCGACTGCGAGCACGGACCAGCCGTGATGGGCGAAGTAGCGCGTCTGCATTGACCACATGGTGCGATCACCGCCGGCCCCGTGCACGAACACCACCAGGGGCTTCGCCGGATCGAGCGGCGCGCCGCCGGTGGTGGCGTTGACGGTCTTGCCGTTGACCTCGAACCGCATATCAATTCCGCTGCGAGGCGCGCAGCGCGCGGTTCAGGTCGCGGATCAGATCGTCGATCGACTCGAGCCCGATCGACAGCCGGACGAGATCCTCGCCGATCCCGGCCGCATCGAGCTGATCGGTGGTCATCGTCGCGTGCGTCGTCGACGCCGGGTGAATCACCAGGGACTTGGCGTCGCCGACGTTGGCGAGGTGGGAGAAGACTTCGAGCCGTTCGATGAAGCGGCGGCCTGCCTCACGACCGCCCTTGATCCCGAAACTGAAGATGGCGCCGGGCCCCTTGGGGAAGAGTCGACGGGCGAGGTCGTGGTCGGGGTGAGAGGGGAGTTCAGGCCAGCGCACCCAGGCCACCTCGTCGGCCTGGTCCAGGAACTCGGCCACCTTCCGAGCGTTGGCGACGTGGCGCTCCATCCGTACGGGCAGCGTCTCGATGCCCTGCAGCAGGTAGAAAGCGTTGGACGGGCTCATCGATGCTCCGAAGTCGCGCAGACCCTCGACGCGGGCCCGGGTGATGAATGCCGCCACGCCGAACTCCTCGGCGAACCGCAACCCGTGGTAGCTCTCGTACGGCTCGGTCATCGTCGGATAACGATCCGAGGCTTCCCAGTCGAACGTCCCGCCGTCGACGAGCACTCCGCCGACTGCGACCCCGTGACCGCCGAGGAACTTCGTGGCCGAGTGGTAGACGAGATCGGCGCCGTGATCGAACGGCCGGAAGAGGTACGGCGTGGCGAACGTGTTGTCCACGAGCACGGCGACGCCGGCGTCGTGAGCGATCGCCGCGACCCGATCGAGGTCCATGATCTCGAGGCCAGGGTTCCCCAAACTTTCGCCGATGACCAGCTTCGTCTCGGGCCGGATCGCTGCGGCGAACGCGTCGGGATCCCGGGGATCGACCAGGGTGGTGGTGATCCCGAAGCGGGGCAGGGTCTGCGTGAGCAGGTTGTTCGTTCCCCCGTACACGTTGCGCGAGCACACGATGTGGTCGCCGCCTGCGGCAATGGTCGAGATCGCCAGCCACAGGGCCGCCTGGCCGCTCGCCGTTGCGACGGACCCGACTCCGCCTTCGAGGGCCGCAACACGTTCCTCCAAGACCGACACGGTTGGGTTCGAGATACGCGAGTAGATGTGGCCCTGCCGCTCGAGATTGAACAGGCCGGCCGCGTGGTCGACGTCCTCGAACACGTACGACGTCGTCTGGTAGATCGGCACCGCCCTCGCCCCAAAGTCCGAATCGGGCCGATGCCCACCGTGCAGGCTCAGCGTTTCGAAGTCAGGAAGCTCGGGCTGGGGCATAGGCGCGAGAGTAGCCAGTCGGTTTCGACCCGAGCAGGCTCGGGTCGAGTGCTCGCCTCGCTCTGCTCGGCTCGTAACCGTGCGGCCTCTCGGCCGCGCTCATTGCGGGATCGCACCGCACATGTCGCTGCGATCCCGGGTTGGGGCGGCACAAAGGCCGCCCCTCCGGGTCATTGCGATCTGACTACTGATGACTGATCGCTGACGACTATTTGGTCTTTGCCAGCTCTACGGCGAAGGCGAGGAACTGGGTGAATTGGCCGTTCGGGTTGAAGTTGTTGTCCGACACCATGATCAGGCTCTGTCTGCCGTCGGGCAGCATCGGGCCGAACACCATGCCCTCGACGTTGTCGAGCAGCAGCCCGAGATCATCGAGGTCGAGAACGAGCTCCTTCTTCATGACGTCGAACGTTGCGCCGTCGAGGGCCTGGAGCGCCGTCACGTCCTTCACGCCGCGGATGCTCGTCTCGTAGAGCCGGATGTCATTGCCGGGCACTCCCACGGAGAAGGACCGCTCGAGCGCGAGCATCGTGCCTCGGTTGTCGATCGGCAGGAGCTCGACGAGGCCGTTCACGATGAACGAGCCCTCCGGGATTGGCTCATCGACTACAGGATCGACCGGGTAGACCCATTCGCCGGCTGGACGCTCCGACGGCAGCTTGAAGACCATGACACGGACATAGCTGCCCTCGGTCAGGCTCGCCGCAGGACCGTCCTGAGCCAAGGCACCTTCCGTCGCAGTGATCAGCTTCCTGCCGTTCGGGGTGATCGCCAGCGACTCGAATGCGAGGTTCTGCCGGATTCCGAACGTCCCGTCGGCCACCGGAAGGTACTTGTTGCGAATGCGGAGCTCATCGATGAGCGTGCCGCCGAGCGTGTACTGGTTGACGAACGGGTCGACCAGAGCCACCGCATCACCCTCGGATGCGAGGTACAGGGTGTAGTCCCGTGGGTTCAGCACCATGCCCTCGGGATCCGTGGCGAGCTCGGCGTATGGCCGTCCATCGTTGCCGAGAAGTGTGGTTTCTCCGATGAACGTGACGTCACCCGGGTCGAGCGACCCGTCGCCAACGTCGATCGTGAGGGTGTGGAACCGCGATGGAGCGAACTGGCTCCGGTCATCCGAGAGCGAGTAGTAGATGTCGGCATTGGCGTCGTACGTGATCGCCGACAGGCCGCCTACTTCGACGCCGCGGTATTCGAAGCCCGTGTCGAACGTCACCTCCCCGATGAATTCGATGCTGTCCACGGTCATCGGTCGATGCCACGGGTAGCCGACGGCGCCGACACTCGGTGCGAGTACACCGACGACGAGTGCCGCCGCGACGAGGGTGGTCATCAGTCTGCGCATTTAGGTCCCCTTCCCCGCGCTGATGCTCTCCCAAACGTATCGCACCGGGACGCTGCCGAAAGCCTCGAGTTCGCGTCGCTGGGTTTGTCGGACACCCACGGGAGGCGCGCGTGGAGTTCAGGCGAAGCCTGAACTCCAACGGACTGGCGAAGCCAGTC
>JASJAX010000073.1 GCA_030066755.1 Acidimicrobiia bacterium | reverse complement strand
CGCGGTATGCCCGCATGACTTCGCTCAGGAATCGAGAGCGGATGATGCATCCGCCTCGCCACATCGAGGCAATCGATGCGAAGTCGAGCTGCCAATCGTGCTCCTCCGCGGCCGCGGCCAGCAACATGAACCCCTGGGCGTACGACGTGATCTTCGAGGCGTAGAGCGCATCGTGGAGATCCGCCAACACTGCGGCGCGGTCGTCGGCGATCAGCGGATCGGGACCTTCGAGGACGCCCGCCGCCGTCACCCGCTGTTCCTTGAGCGCCGAGACCACCCGTCCGTACACCGCTTCCGCCACGAGTGAGACGGGTTGGCCCAGATCCATCGACGAAATCACCGTCCACTTGCCGGTCCCCTTCTGCCCGGCGGCATCGAGGATCGCCTCGACGAGGGGACTGCCGTCCTCGTCGCGGAAGGCCATGATGTCCCGCGTGATCTCGACCAAGTAGGAGTCGAGCTTGCCCCGGTTCCAGTCGGCGAACACGTCGTGCATCTCGTCGTGCGACATGCCGAGCCCGCGGTGCATCACGTCGTACGCCTCGGCGATGACCTGCATGTCCCCGTACTCGATCCCGTTGTGGACCATCTTCACGTAGTGGCCGGCGCCGTCCGCCCCAACCCAGTCGCAGCACGGCACACCGTCGACCTCTGCGGCGATGCCTTGCAGGATGTCCTTCACGAACGGCCACGCATCGTGGCTTCCGCCCGGCATGATCGAAGGGCCGTGGCGGGCTCCTTCCTCGCCGCCGGAGACTCCGGTTCCGATGAACCGGAGACCAGCGTCCTCGAGGCGCACGGTCCTGGCGATGCTGTCGGTGAACAACGAGTTGCCGCCGTCGAGGATGATGTCGCCCTCGTCGAGGAGCGGCATGAGGGCATCGATCGTTGCATCGACCGCACGACCGGCCTTGATCATCAGCATGATGCGCCGCGGCGGCTTCAGGGCGCCGACCAGCTCCTCGAGGGAGCGAACGCCGATGACCTGGGAACCCGCAGCGTCCCCGTCGAGGAACTCGTCGACTCGTTCGGTGGTGCGGTTGTACGCCGCAACCGTGAACCCGTGGTCGTTCATGTTCATGATCAGGTTCCGGCCCATCACGGCCAGGCCGATCACGCCGATGTCTGCTCTGGGTTCGCTCACCGAGGTCCTTTCGCCCGTCGCCGCGCAGGCTACCCCGGTGCCTCAGCCGACCGGGAACTCCGGAACGTCATCGCCGAAGAGCCACGCCTCGAACAACGCATCGAGGTCCTGTCCGGAGACCTCTTCAGCAACCGCGATGAAGTCGTCGGTGGTTGCGGTCCCACCACCAAATCGTGCGACGTACGTGCGCAGGGTGTCGAAGAAGGCCTCGTCGCCGACGCTGAGGCGCAAGGCATGGAGCGTCATCGCGCCGATCCGGTAGACGGAGGCATTGAAGAGATCGTCCGGTGGCGGCGAACCCGGCGGTGCGAGGCCGGAGCCGACAAACCGGTCCCGTTCCTGTGTGATGCCCACGGCGACACCCTCGATCCCGAGGCTGGCCTCGATCCACAGCCACTCGGCGTACGAAGCGAAGCCCTCGTTGAGCCAGATGTCCTGCCACCGGCCCGGGGAGACGTGGTTGCCGAACCATTGGTGAGCCAGTTCGTGCACGATCACGAGCTCGTTCAGCAGCGGTCGGCCGAACACGACCATGGTTTGGGTTTCGAGGGCCGCCGGGAAGCCGTCCACGACGGCGATGCCGTACGCGTCGAACGGATAGGGCCCAAACAGTTCGGCGAAGAAGTCGATCATCTCGCCCTGCCGGAGCACGGCATCGGGAACTGCGTCACGGAGGTCGGGTGGCAGCACGTTGCGGACCGGCACGCCTGCGAGGTCGGTCGACACCTCGTCGACGACCAGCGTGTAGTCACCGATCACCACTGTTGCGAGGTACGGCGCCATCGGGTCGGCCATCTCCCACACGAAGGTGGTTTGGCCGAGGTCGGTGACCATGTCCGTCAGTGTGCCGTTGGCGGCGGCGAACAACGGATCGGGCACGGTCACGAGGAACGTATACGTCGCTTTGTCCAGGGGATGATCGTTGGCCGGGTACCAGCTGCGAGCACCGTCCGGTTCGGCAACGACGTAGCGCTGGCCGCTCGGCGAAGTCGACCATCCGACCCCAAAGGAGATGGCCGCCGACGCGAGCGGCTGCGGAGTCCCGGAGTAGAAGACCGACACGTCGAAGGACTCTCCCTGCGGGATCACGGTGCCGGGGCGAATCGTCAGTTCTTCTTCGGTGCGAGCGAAGTCGGCAATCGAGGCATCAACGAGCACTTCCTCGATCTCGAATCCGATGAAGTCGAGGTTGAACGTGTGAAGGTCCGATGTCGCAACCGCGTCGATCGTGACGTTGCCCGTGAGGATGTCCGATTCGGGATCGAACACGAGGTCGAGGGTGTAGTGGGCCACGTCGTATCCGCTGTTCCCGAGTTCCGGGTAGTACGGGTCGCCGATCCCGTCCTCGATCGCGTTGAGCGGACCATCGCCCGTGGGTGCCCGAGTTGTGATCGTCGTGGTCGGCGGCAGCGACGTTGTCGCCGTCGTTGCGGGTGTCGGCACCGAAGTTGCGGCGGCCGTCTCGACCGGACCCGCAGACGTGGTCGGAACCGTCTCGTCTTGGACTCCGCATCCGGCAGCCATGACGAGCACGAGAGCAACGACCGCAACGTGTTTCATGGCGCCAAACATAGGACCGTGCCGCTCGTACGGGCGACCTCGCACGTCGTCTTCTGGCGCTGCGCCGTCGCGCCGGTGCTCAGCGGTCCGGGAAGCCGGGGAGCTCGTCGGCGGTGAGCCATTGGTCGTAGACGTACCGGATCGTCGACCCCGCTTCGCGAAGGACGACCGTGTTGAGATCGTTGGTCGTCGCCGTACCTCCGGCGAACTCGTCGTAGAACGTCGAGATCATGTCGAAGAACGCGGCGTCGCCCATGCGCAGACGCACAGCGTGGAGCGCAATGGCCCCGTGGATGAAGACGCTGCCCACGTAGGCGTCGCCAATGCGTGGCTCCGTCGGTGGTGGCCAGCCCGACTGGGCGACGTTGCTGCGTGCCTTCGAGGCGACGGCATCCGCATAGCGGTCACCGAGGTCTCGCTCGATCCACAGCCACTCGGCGTAGCGGACCAGACTCGCCGACAACCAGACGTCCTTCCACGACGCCGGCGTGAGCGAGTCGCCGAACCAGTGGCGCACCAGGCCGCGCACGATGGCCAACTCGGCATCCTCGTCCTCGAGCTCAGCACGGCTCAAGATGGCCCACGAGTTGGCTCCGAGACCGGTGATCGGCCCATCGACGACCGCGACGCCGAACGCGTCGTATGGGAACGGCCCGAACCGCTCCTCGAAGAACCCCATCATGTCGGGGATGTTGTCGAGGGCTCCCGGGCGATCGGCAGCCATGTCGGCCGGCAGGAGATGACGAATGTCGATCGCAAGCCCGGCGGACGCACGCTCGTCCGGGACGACTTCGAGAGCGCCGATGACGGCAGTCGTACCGCTCGGCGGGATCTCGTCGTTGACGGCCCAGCGGTAGCTCGACGATTCGATGCCCGAGTAGCTCCGCTCGAGCACGCCCGGGGCGCCGGCGGCGTACTCGATGGGCACGAGGATGTCGAAGAGATACGTGGCTTTGTCGGATGGGTGATCATTCACCGGGAACCAGCGATGCGCTCCGTCCGGATCCGTTCTGACGTGCCAACTGCCCTCCGGTGTGCCTGCCCAGCCCACCTCGACCCGGGCGACACGTGAATCGATCATGTCGGGCTTGCCCGTGTACGCCACGGCAATCGAGATCTCGTCACCCGTCGCTGCCGGTTCTGGGAGGGTGACCAGGAGCTTGACCGGCTCACGCTCGAACGATGCCTCCGCCCCGTCGACGGTGACGGAGGTGACGGTGGAGCCGGTGAAGTCGAATGCGATCTCGGTGAGCGGTTGCGTCGCCGCGATGTCGATCGTGGTGGTTGCGTCGACTCGGACTTCGGCGTCCGCCGGGTCGTATTCCGCACCCTCCTCGACGTTCTCGGGAGCATTGAGCGTGAATGCCATGTCCACGTGGTAGTGGAGCGCGTCGTAGCCGCCGTTGCCGAGACCGGGGGCATACGGATCCATCAGGTCCGTCATGGTGGCCGGTGGCAGCGTGGTCGTGGTGGTCGTGGTTCGCGGCGCCTTGGATCGGGGTGGCTCACCACCGGCCGGGGCCACACAGGCGGACCCGAGCAACGTGAACGTCACCAGTGCGGCGAGCGCAATGGCTCGGTGTCGGTTGGGAATGGAAGCGGACATCGCAGGCTCCACCGCAGGCAGCGTCACCGTTGTGTTTCGGCGGCCTCGTGGGCCCACTGGAGCGAAAGAAGGAGGGAACCAGCTGTCCTTCATCCAAGGCTGGCGTTCCGGTCGCTCGTGACCCGTCCGCCTGGTCCGTTCGGGTCGGCGTTCAGGAGGCAGCCATTCGGGCCGCCACGGCGCTCCCCATTTCCGTCGTCGACGTCACCGGCCCACCCGCCGCAATGTCGGCAGTGCGGAGGCCGTCGTCCAGGACGCCTGTGACCGCGGCTTCCATCGCAGCCGCCTCGATCTCGAGCCCGAGCGAATGCCGGAGCGCCATTGCTGCGGCCAGGATCGTCGCCAGAGGGTTGGCGATGCCCTTGCCGGCGATGTCCGGAGCGGATCCATGGATGGGCTCGTAGAGTCCCGGTCCGTCGCTCCCGAGTGAGGCCGACGGGAGCATGCCGAGCGAGCCCGGCAGCATCGACGCTTCGTCAGTGAGGATGTCGCCGAACATGTTCCCGGTAACGACGACGTCGAAGTCGCGCGGCCGAGAGAGCAGGTGCATCGCCATCGCATCGACGAGTACCACCTCGAACTCGACGTCCGGGAACTCGTCGGCCATGACCTGGGCCGTGACCCGTCGCCAGTGCCGGGACACTTCGAGCACGTTTGCCTTGTCGACGGAGGTCAGCTTGCCGCGCCGCTGCCGGGCCGCCGCAGCCGCAAGACGCACGATCCGCGTGATCTCGCCCGTGCTGTAGGTCATGGTGGACGATGCCGTCACCCCGTCGTCCGATCGATGGGAGTCGCCGAAGTAGATCCCTCCGGTGAGCTCACGGAAGAAGAGGATGTCGACGCCGTCGACGATGTCGGCCCGCAGCGGAGATGCCGCCACCAGCTGCGGATGAGTGGTGATCGGCCGCAGGTTGGCGAACAAGCCCAGCTCCTTGCGAATGGCCAGGAGCCCGGCCTCCGGTCGTGTCTTCGCGTTCGGATCGTCCCACTTGGGTCCGCCGACGGCCCCGAGCAGGATGGCGTCGGCCGAGCGGCATGCGTCGAGTGTCGACTGGGGGAGGGGATCACCGAGCTCGTCGATGGCGATCCCGCCCATCAGCCGCTCCTCCATGGCGAAGCTGTGCTGGAAGCGCACTGCCACGGCTTCGAGCACCTTGCGCGCTTCGCGCACGATCTCCGGGCCGATGCCGTCGCCCGGGAGCAGGACGATCGATGCGTTCAACTCGTGTCTCCGAACGCATCCGTGTGAACGACCATGGCCTTGTTCAACGCCGACACGAAGGCGCGAGCGGAACCCTCGACGACGTCCGTGGACAGCCCACGACCGGAGTACGTCTCCGGTCCGACCTGGATGATCACGTTGACCTCAGCGATGGCGTCGGCTCCGGCAGTGAGAGGACTGACCCGGTAGTCCACGAGCGTCGCCGGGATGCCAAAGGCGTCCTGCAGCGCAACGAAGGCGGCGTTCACCATGCCGTCACCCTCGGCTTCGACATCACGTTCGACCCCGGCCTGTTCGATTCGGACGACGGCGACCGGAATCTCCTGGTTTCCGCCGGAGAGGTGGATGCCGACGAGGTGGATCTTGTCCGGGGACGCATCGGTGTCTTCGTCCAGGATCGCCCGCAGGCCTTCTTCGCTGATCTCACCCTTGCGGTCGGCGAGTTCCTTGAAACGGCCGAACGCCCGGGCAAACTCGTCGTCCTCGAGCGTGTAGCCCATCTTCTCGAGTGCATCGGCGAACGCAGCACGTCCGGAGTGCTTCCCGAGCACGATCCGGCTGCGGTGCCCGATCGACTCCGGGTCCATGATCTCGTACGTCTCGCGGTCGCGAAGCACCCCGTGCTGGTGAATGCCGGATTCGTGAGAGAACGCATTGCGGCCGACCACGGCCTTGTTGTACTGAATCGGGTAACCCGTGAGCCGAGAGACGAGGCGGGAGGTCTCGAAGATCTCGGTCGTGTCGGCGTCGATCTCCACCCCGTACTGATCCTGGCGTGTCTTGACCGCCATGATGATCTCTTCCGTCGATGTGTTGCCGGCTCGCTCACCGATCCCGTTGATAGCGCCTTCGATCTGCCGCGCCCCGGCATGGATGGCGGACAGCGAGTTGGCGACGGCGAGGCCGAGATCGTTGTGGCAGTGGGTTGAGATGATCACGTCCTCGTTGGTGCCGCGCACGTCGCGATAGACCATCGACAGCATCTCGACGAACTCGTCCGGTGTGGCGTACCCGACCGTGTCCGGGATGTTGATGGTGGTCGCGCCCGCCTCGACGGCGGCCCTGCAGATGTCGATCACGAACTGGGGGTCCGACCGTGTGGCGTCCTGGGGCGAGAACTCGACGTTGTCGGTGTACTTGCGTGCGCGTTTGACCCCCTCGACGGCGGCCTTCATCACCTCGACGGGCGTCATGCGCAGCATGCGCTCCATGTGGATCGGTGAGGTCGAGATGAACACGTGGATCCGGCTTCGGTCGGCCGCTCTGAGCGCGTCGGCGGCACGATCGATGTCATCGGGATGGGTGCGGGCCAGTGACGCGATCACCGGCCCACGTACTTCCGACGCGATCCGGGAGACCGCCTCGAAGTCTCCCGGCGACGAAGCGGCGAACCCGGCCTCGATGACGTCGACCTTGAGCCGAGCAAGTTGGGCGGCGATGGCGACCTTGTCGTCGGGGGACAGCGCGATGCCTGGCGCTTGCTCGCCATCGCGCAGGGTCGTGTCGAAGATGATGAGACGGTCGGACATGGGGTGAGCTCCTCGTTCGGGGGGGAAGGTACCAGCTGTGACGGCCGGGTCGACCGCCCCGAAGGCAGCCGCCCGGCTACGTAAGGAGGAGGCTCAGTCGCACGTCGCAAGTCCCAGGTCGCAAGTCGACGTGGGACCTGTGACCTGTGACCTGTGGCCTGAGACGCAGAAGCATCATGCTGTCCTCAGCTGGGGGGGCTCGGCTCGCTTCGACTTGGCGGCTCTGGGGAGCGCGATTCGACCGGACTTGGCGAGGTCGACGATGCCGTACGGGCGCATCAGTTCGAGGAAGTCGGCCAGCCGCTTCGGATCGCCGGACACTTCGAACGTGAGCGTGTTGGCGCCCACGTCGACGGCACGGGCCTCGAAGATCGACGCCGCGTCGAGCATCTCGCCGCGCTTCTTCGGGTCGGCGGCGATCCTGACCAGCATGATCTCGCGCTCGATCGCCTCGTTAGGACTGAGCTCCGTCACCTTGACGGTGTGCACGAGCTTGTAGAGCTGCTTGATGATCTGCTCCATCTCGGGCCCATCGATCACGACCGTCATGCGGGACAAGCTGGGGTCGGCCGTCGGGCCGACCGCCAACGAGTGGATGTTGAACCCACGTCGGGCGAACATCGACGAGATCCGAGCGAGCACACCCGGCTTGTTCTCGACCTGGACGGCGATGACGTGTTGCATCAGAGATCCTCCGGTCCGAGCACGACGTTGTCGTTCGACCCACCAGCGGGGACCATGGGGAAGACCATGGCATCGGGGTCGCAGCGGAACTCGACCACCACCGGCTTGTCGTTCACGGCGAGCGCCTTTTCGATCACCGAGGCCACTTCGCCCGGATGGTCCGCCCGCAATCCGACACATCCCATTGCCTCAGCCAACTTGGGGAAGTCGGGGGTGTGCTCGGTCAGGTCGATTGCGCTGAATCGATTGTCGTAGAACAGGCGCTGCCACTGCTTCACCATGCCGAGGCTGTGGTTGTTCATCACGAAGATCTTGACCGGAATGCCTTCGATCGAGGCAGTGATCAGCTCCTGCGAGGTCATCTGGAAACAACCGTCGCCGTCGATTGCCACGACGAGCTCGTCCGGCATTCCGGCCTTGGCGCCGACGGCAGCCGGAACGGCGTACCCCATCGTGCCGAGGCCACCGGAGTTGATCCACGTCTTCGGTCGTTCGAAGCCCCAGAACTGGGAAACCCACATCTGGTGCTGCCCGACGCCTGCGACCACGATGGCGTCACCTTCAGTGAGGCGGTGCAACTCGCTGATGACGAACTGCTGCAGGATCGGCCCTTCGGGGTCCTGGTCGAAGTGCAGCGGATGGGATTCCTGCCAACCGCGCAGTGTGTCCATCCACGGTTGCCGTGCCGGCGCCGGGTTGTCGCCGAGGCGCTTCCGCATGGCCGTGATGAGCTGACCCAACACAGCCTTCGCATCGCCGACGATCGGCACCTCGGGATTGCGCACCTTGCCGATTTCTGCCGGATCCACATCGACGTGGATGACCTTCGCCAGTGGAGCGAACGCCGACGGGTCGCCGGTCACGCGGTCGTCGAACCGTGCCCCGACGGTGACGAGCAGATCGGCCTTCTGCATCGAGGTGATCGCCGTGTAGTTGCCGTGCATCCCCGGCATCCCCAGTGACAGCTCGTGGCTGTCGGGGATGGCGCCCCGACCCATCAGCGTGGTGACGGTCGGCAGGTTGCCGAGTTCGGCGAAAGTGCGCAGCTCGTCCGCTGCCTCGGCCCGGATGATGCCGCCGCCGGCATAGAGGATCGGCCGTTCGGACTCCATGATCAACTCGATGGCTGCTTTGACCTGCTTGGGATGACCTTTCACCGACGGCTTGTAGCCGGGGAGGTTCATCTCGCCGGCGCTGTGCCATTCCATCTCTGCGTTGAGGATGTCCTTGGGAATGTCGATCAGGACCGGACCGGGTCGCCCGGTGGCTGCGAGGTGGAATGCTTCGCGAACGACGTCG
This sequence comes from Acidimicrobiia bacterium, assembly GCA_030066755.1. Lineage (GTDB taxonomy): Bacteria > Actinomycetota > Acidimicrobiia > Spongiisociales > UBA5794 > JASJAX01. Next base: position 7,715 of record JASJAX010000073.1, on the reverse strand, counting down.
GGGATTTCACTGGCATCGGTGATGAGGTAGTTGTGCTTGGTGCATGGCATCGAGATGCCCCACGTGTGCGCTTCCTGGAACGCGTCGTTTCCAATCGCCGACGTGGCCACCTGTCCGGTGATCGCAACGACGGGGATCGAATCCATGTAGGCGTCGGCGAGCGGCGTGATGAGATTGGTTGCGCCCGGGCCCGAAGTCGCCACGGTCACCCCAACCCGGCCGGTGGCATGCGCGTACCCGGAAGCCATGTGACCGGCGCCCTGCTCATGGCGGGCGAGCACGTGGCGGATCGGGCTGTCGAGCATCGGGTCGTACGCCGGGAGAATCGCCCCGCCGGGTACGCCGAAGACGACCTCGACGCCTTCGTGCTCGAGGGCCTTGATCAGTGCGTGGGCTCCGCTGAGTCGGGGGCTCATCTGGTTTCTCCAAGTCGATTCGATCGGGGATTGAAAAAACCCTCCGGAGGGGAGGGTTTCGGCGCATACGGACGTCTGGCGACGTATGCGCCTAGGTAAGTACGAGAATGATGCCGTTGCGGGTCATGGGTCTTTCGGCTGTCGTGAGTGGCGAGTATTGCATTGCTGGGTTGCAAGTCAAGCTCCCGGGGGGTCCGAACCGATCTGGCCACGCCCGACCCAGCCTCGGTTGTGGTTGTCGGCACGCGAAGATGGGGTGGTGAAGCGATTTCCCGTGGAGTTCATTCGCGCCGTCGAGCCCGCACTCCAAGCGGCCCGCAAGGTGCTCAACGACCTCGATCCGGACGATGTCCCGGCGTCGCTGCGGAGAGTCGTTGCCCACTCGGGAACTCGCCTGACTCCACCGCTGGCCACGAAGCTCGTTGCAGAGCTCGATCGTCTGGAATGGCTCCGGACGGACACCGCGAGTCGGCTCCCGGAAGATGCCGACGGTGCAGCGCGCGCCTTCGTCGAACGTTCCGAGGGGTGGTGGTCCGAGGTGATCGCCGCCGTGGTCGCGGGTCGCACAGCCGGCAGCGATGCGAAGCTCGAAGCCGCCGAGCGCGAGTCCCGCAAGCAACGCGAAGTGGCCGCAGCCGCCCGGGCCAAGCTCAAGCAGCAACGGATTGAGGCCAAGGATCGGCTCGCCGGCCTGCGAGATGAGGTCAAGGTTCTGCGGCGCAGGGCGGAGGCGGCGGAGGGGGCCGACGCTCGCAAGCGAAGCGATCTGGAAGCGCAGCTCGACGAGCTCGAACGTGAGACCGTTCGGCTGCGCGCCGAGCTGACCGGGTCCGACCGCACATTGGACGAACTGCGGGAGCGGCTGCGGGCACAACGGCGTGCGTTGGCGAGCGCCGAACGGGAGCTCGCAGCCGGTGGCTCTGCGTCCGTCGAACGGGACCCGTTGGCGTTGGCGCGGGCGCTCGATCTTGCTGCTGCGTCCGTACCGCGTCGACAACCGGAGCCGACGGCAGTTGAAGAGACCCCTGCTCGGTCGCAGGTCGACCGTTTCGCCATCCCGGCCGGCGTCCGCCCCGATCGTGCCGAGTCAGTGGAGTGGCTGCTCGATCAAGGGGGCGTGACCGTCCTCGTCGACGGTTACAACCTGTTGTTCAATCTGGAGCCCGGTGAGTTCACCACCGGCGCCGCCCGCAAGCGGCTCGGCAAGCTGATGGCGCACTTCGCTCGCAAAGCCGGCCTCCAGCAGACGGTGCGGATCGTCTTCGACTCGACGATCCCTGGTCATCGTGACACCCGCTGGGCCGGGCCGGGGGTCGAGGTGACATTTGCCGAGGCGGACCGGCTCGCCGACGAGGAACTCGTGGCACTCGCCGAGTCGACGGCGCCACCGGTGGTTGTGGTCTCGTCGGATCGGGAGGTTCGAGAGGACGCAGCTCGAACGGGAGCCGTGGTCCTCTGGTCCGAGGCGTTCGTCGAGTGGTTTGCCGGCACCTGACGCCCGCGATCAGGTTCCGACGCCGCCGAGCAGGTAGTCGATCACGTCTCTGGCCGAGTAGCCGGTCTGCCCATCGGGGAGCAACCTGGCGACATCGGCAACATCGTCGCCGGACGTCACCAGAACCGGCTCCTCGGTCCCGTCGCGTTTGATCTGTCCGAGGCCAACATTGGCCATCAGGGCGTTGCAGAGGCATTTGCGGCCGACGGTGTCGGCGATGTCGCCGCCCTTGCGCACGTAGTCGTCCACCGGCTCGGCGGGGCAACGCCAGCCCTTCTTGCCATCGTCGTCGACATATGCCGTCCGCAAGTACCCGAGGTCGCAGATGCGAGTGCGTTCGGCGTACACGTCTTCTCCCGAGAGCGTCCCAGACAACTGCACCACCTTGAAGGGGAACCCGGTCGGCGATGCGACGGGGTCGGTGAAGACCCGGGCGGTGCCGCCCCGGCTCTCCTCCAGGACCCGGATCTTCACGGCGGGATCCAACCCGGACTCGTCGCAGTAGGCGAACAGGGTGCCGACTTGCACGCCGGCAGCGCCTTCTGCGAGTGCCTTCTTCACCTGCTCGGGTCGGGCGTACGAACCCGCCATCCAGAACGGCCTCCCGAGATCACGGAACACCGCGAGATCGGGAATGTCCTTCTCGCCGTAGATCGGTTCGCCGCGTTCGCTGAGACCTTCCTTGCGTCGCGGGGGAGCGTTGTGCCCACCTGCCGTTGGAGCCTCGATGATGAAGCCGTCCACTCGTGACTCCACCTTGCGAGCCAGCATGGTGGCCAGCACGTGGGACGAGACGATGGCGAGGAAGTGCGGACGTTCGATCCCTGGGAGGAGTCCATTGCTGTACGTCGCCGGGTCGAACCGGAGAAACGGATCGTCCTCCGGAGTGGCCTTCTTCACGTCGGCCTTGAGCTCGACGGGCTGGCCGGCGGCAAGACGGTCGAGAATCCCGGGAATCGCTCGAGGGATGCCGGCGCCGATGAGTACGTAGTCGACGCCGGCGAGCATGGCGCCGTACAGCGAAGGCAGCGTCGGCGCCTGGATCTTCTCGAGGAAGTTGATCCCGACCGGGTGGTCGTGTCCCTCCTTGGCGAGCCAGACCTCGACGAAGTTCCCCACGACGAGGAGGTCTTCGAGACGTCGCGACGGGTGGAGCTTGCCCATCGGCTTCTGCTTGAAACGAGCGTCGGGCGCTTTGCCGCCGGGGACGAAGTAGCGGTCCAGGATGTCCTCGACCACCCCCGGGATCGGGAACGCAGCCATCGCCCGCCGGAGTGAACCGTCGGTGTCCCCGAGTTGGAGGCGGCGAACGAGAACGGCGTCCAGAGCCGTCCCGGAGACGACGCCGAGCTGACCTTCCGTCGAGACCGCTCTGGCGAGGCGCCAATCCGACACTGCGACGCCCATGCCGCCCTGAATGATCACGGGATGGTCGTTCACGTGCCGCAATGGTAGGTGAGGCCTCTGTGCTGTGGAGGACCCGGGTCGTATCGACGCTGGAGGCGAACTCGAATCGCGGCGATCTGGCGTCCGGCCGTCGGCGCCGGCGAGCGATCTCCCGAATCTGTCACACCCCCGCCGTACGGTTGCTCTATCGGCTCAGTGAAAGCCGGTGAGGACGTCTACGGAGGACGGAGATCAGCATGGTCATCGACTGCGACGCCTGCGTGATGCAGCACACGAGCGCCTGTAGCGATTGCATCGTGACGGTCTTGCTCGACATGGCTCCGGAGCCGACGCTCCGCCTCGACGAGGAGGAGCGTGAAGCGCTCGAGCATCTCGCCGATGCGGGTCTGGTTGCACCGTTGCGGCTGGTGCCACGGCTCGACCGCCGCGATGACGCCGCCGCCGGCTGACGGGTACCCTCGACCGGGTGTCCCTGACGCAGCAGTTGCATGACCTGGCGCACCGGCTTGGAGCCGATCGAACCGGAGTGTGCACGGCAGACAGCTTCGACGCCGTTGCCGCATCCATCCACGATCGGGTCGCCGACGGGCTCCACGCCGGCCTCGGGTTCACCTTCAAGGATCCCGAACGGTCGACCGATGTGCGGCAGTCGTTCCCCTGGGCGCACCGGCTCTTTGTCGTCGGTCGGGCCTATGTCCCCGGCGCCGGGAGTCCGGGACCGATCCGGCCGGGTTCGACCCGGGTCGCCAGATTCGCCACCGCCGACCACTACGCACCGTTGCGGGCCTGCCTCGACGAACTCGCCGCCACGATAGAGCGAGCGGGCTATCGGGCCGCGTCGGTATCGGACGATGATCGCCTCGTGGATCGAGCAGCCGCAGTGCGCGCCGGCGTTGGATGGTGGGGGAAGAACACCATGGTGCTGGCACCCGACGTCGGGCCGTGGATGCTGCTGGGATCGGTGGTCACCGACGCCCCGCTCCACGTCGACCCACCGATGGCTCGGTCGTGTGGCACCTGCACTGCGTGCATCCCGGCATGCCCGACGGGAGCGCTCGATACCGCCGGGGTGCTCGACGCGACCCGATGCCTCGCCGCCATCCTGCAGCAGCCTGGAGTGATCCCGCGGCGCTTCCGCAAGGCCATTGGAGACCGTCTCTACGGCTGCGACGATTGTCTCGAGGCGTGCCCTCCGGGCCGGCGTCGCCTCGAGTCTGACGGCGACGGCGGTCGTCACGAGATCGTGGCGCTGCTTGGCATGGACGATTGGTCGCTCCTGCGTCGCTTCGAACACTTCTACGTCCCGAAACGCCGCGCCGGAATCCTGCGCCGGAATGCGCTCGTTGCGCTCGGCAATGTCGGGAACGCCGACGAGGTGCCGCTCCTGGCCGGGTTTCTCGGGCACCCGGTCGATCTCCTCAGGCTGCACGCAGCCTGGGCCGTCGGGAACATCGGCGGAGAGCTCGCCGTGTCGGTGCTCCGAGCGGCACGATCCGGGGAACGGACGCCCGATGTCGCAGCCGAGATCGATCTTGCGCTCATCGATGCGCGGATCGGCGCGTGACCGTTCGTTCCTCATGTCGGTCGGTCCTCACCGGCGCCGGTCTACGCTGGCGCCGATGATCGCTACCCCGTCCCCGGCCGCTCCATGACGCCCGTCTTTGCGATCGTGCTCCTCGCCGGGATTCTCGGTCTGCTGGTCTGGGTGGCATTGACGGCGGTTGCCGACACCGTCGAGGGCTGGACCGGCGTTGACCCGGAGGCTCGTTTCGGCTCCCGCGGGCGGTTTGGCCTCGCCGCCGCACTTGGGTTCGGGTTGGCGGGCATGTCTGCGACCTTCGCCGGATGGTCCGGCGCGTGGCCGATCCTCGCATCCGTTGCCGGTGCCGCCTTTTCGATCGGGGTTGCCGCCCGGTACGGACCGCGCCCTCGTTCGGAATCCGACTGATGTTGCTGTGCGCCGACGTGCACGGAGCTCGCCACGCGCTCGAACGGGTTGCCCGGCAGGGTCAGCCGCTGCTGATCCTCGGTGATCTCATCAACCTGCTCGACTACCGAGATGCGAGCGGAATCATTGCCGACATCGCAGGTGAATCGTTCGTTTGGGAGCTGATTCGCCTCCGCGACGCCGGCGAGTTCCGGGCGGCGCGAGGGTTGTGGGCCAAACTCAGTGCAGGTCGAGAGGATGAGATGCGCCGTCTGTGGGACACCCACGTCCACTCGGCCTACGAGGACATCTGTGGGGCCCTCGACGGAGCCACGGCATTCGTCACCTACGGCAACGTCGATCGGCCCGCGCTGCTCGCCGACCTCCTTCCCAATGGGTCGCGGTTTGTCGATGCCGAGGTTGTCGAGATCGAAGGCGTGCGGGTCGGTTTCGCCGGTGGCGGGATGGTCTCGGTCGGCACCCTCGGTGAGGTGACCGAAGACGAGATGGCCGACAAGCTCGATCGCCTCGGTCCGGTCGACATGCTGTGCACCCACGTGCCGCCCGCAGTCGAGCCGCTGAGCCGTGACGTCGTGGGTGGGCGCACCAAGGGGTCTGAGGCGATCGTCGACTACCTCATGCGGGCTCAGCCGCCCTTCCACTACTTCGGCGACATCCACCAACCACAGGCGACGGAATGGACGGTGGGCCAGACGCGGTGCCGCAATGTCGGGTACTTCCGGGCCACGGGTCGGGCGGTGTATCACGGCTGACATCGACCTCGATGCGCTGGCGCAGGCGTACTCGCACCGGCCGCTCTCGGCTGCGGGACGCTCGCATGCAGCTCGGGCGGTCGACGGTCTCGGAGCGCACTGCCGGGCCCTCGACGTCGGCGGAGGCCCGGGACACCACGCTGCGGTCTGGGCGGAACACGGAATCGAATCGTTCGTTCTCGACCCGGGAGCGACCATGGTGGCCGCAGCCGCCAACCACTCGGGTGTGTCCGCCATCCGAGGCGCCGCACAGCGGATGCCGTTGGGCGACCGCACGATGGACGTGGTGTACTTCCATCTCTCGATCCACTACGGCGATTGGCGCCGCGCCTTCGACGAGTCGCTGCGTGTCGTGAAAGCCGGCGGCGCCATCTGGGTCTGGACGCTCGGGCCCGATCACCATGCGTCGTCCTTTCTCCGGCGGTGGTTTCCCAGAATCGAAGAGCTGGACCGGGTGCGTTTTCCAGACCCGGAGGTCATGGCCCACTACCTGCGCCGACGGGCAACCGTCACCCTGGGCAGCGAGGTCGAGGCGAAGACCCGACCGGCCGGCGAGTGGGCGGCGGCCGTCCGGGCCGGATTCGTGAGCACGCTGCAACTCCTCACGCCGGCGGAGACAGCGGCGGGTATGCGGGCGTTCGCCGAGGCGTACCCGGATCCGGCCGCGCCGGTCGAGTACGCACTGCGGTGGACATGGCTGAAAGTGCGCAGCTAAACGCTACGATTGTTGGCCACGGCCGTCGCCGGCCGATTCGACGTTTTCTTGGAGGCGGATCCATGCCGATGGAAGGGACGGTTCAGAGCATCGAGGTATCCGCCCCGCCCCAGCTCGTCTACGAAGTCGCGCTCGATCTCGAGGCGTATCCCGACTGGGCGACCGGCGTGAAGACCGTCGACATCCTTGAGGAGGACGAATACGGGCGTCCACTCAAGGTCGACTTCGTGGCCGAGGCGATGATCAAAGAGATCTCCTACCGGTTGCAGTACGACTACGAGCTCGAGAGCGGATTCTCGTGGAGCGCCATCCCCGGTACCGACATCCGGGCAATGGAGGGTTCGTACGAGTTCAAGGAGCTCGCAGACGGCAGCACTGAGGTGCTGTATGCACTGCGGGTCGATCCCGCGTTCACGATTCCGGGGTTCCTGCGCAAGCAGGCCGAGAAGCAGATCGTCTCGAGCGCACTGCGCGGGCTCAAGAAACGGTCGGAGTCAAGCACCTGATGCGGGTCATCCTCGTCACCGGCAAAGGTGGCGTCGGCAAGACCACGGTTGCTGCGGCGACGGCAATCCGTGCTGCCGACCTCGGACATCGCACGCTCGTCACGTCGACCGATCCTGCCCACAGCCTCGCCGATGCCTTCCAGTTGCCGTTTGGTGACCAGCCGGTCGAGGTGACGGATCGACTGTGGGCGCAGCAGATCGACTCGCAAGAGCGGCTCGAAGAGTCGTGGGGAGCGGTTCGAGACCACCTCACCGAACTCTTCGACTGGTCCGGTCTCAAAGGCATCGAAGCGGAGGAACTCACGGTCTTCCCCGGGATGGACGAGATCTTCGCCCTTGCCAGCGTGCGCGACCACGCACGATCCGGCAACTACGACGCCATCATCGTCGACTGTGCGCCCACGGCTGAGACGCTGCGGCTCCTCAGCCTGCCCGACATCCTCGCTTGGTACATGGAGAAGATGTTCCCCATCGGC
>JASJAX010000072.1 GCA_030066755.1 Acidimicrobiia bacterium | reverse complement strand
ACCGCGTCGATGATGTGGATGACACCGTTGTCGGCTTCGACATCGGTGGTCACGACGTTCACGGAGCCGTTGAGCACGACACCGCCGTCGACGATCTCGATCGAAACGTCGGAACCCTGCACGGTGGTTGCGGAGTCGAGCGTCACGACGGTCTCGGCGCGAACGTCGCCGGCCACAACGTGGTACAGCAGGATCTCAGCGAGCGCCTCCGGATCCTCGAGGAGACCCTCAACGGTGCCCTCGGGCAGCGCGGCGAACGCCTCATCGGTCGGGGCGAACACCGTGAACGGGCCTTCGCTCATCAGGGTGTCGACGAGCCCGGCAGCCTCAGCCGCTGCGAGCAGCGTCGAGAACGAGCCGGCGGCGGCTGCGACGTCAACGATCGTGTTCGAAGCTTCCATGTCTTCCATTTCGTCCATGTCCGCTGCGGGGAGCAGCACGGCATCGATGATGTGGATGACGCCATTCGAAGCATCGACATCGGTGGTCACGACGTTCACGGAGCCGTTGAGCACAACGCCGCCATCATCAACAACGATGGAAACGTCGGAACCCTGCACGGTCGTCGCCGAGTCGAGCGTCACGACGGTCTCGGCGAGAACCTCACCGGAAACAACGTGGTACAGGAGGATGTCGGCGAGTGCCTCCGGGTCCTCGAGGAGACCCTCGACGGTGCCCTCGGGCAGCGCTGCGAACGCCTCATCGGTCGGGGCGAACACCGTGAACGGACCTTCGCTGGTCAGCGTGTCGACGAGCCCGGCAGCCTCAGCGGCAGCGAGCAGCGTGGAGAACGAACCAGCCTCGGCGGCTACTTCGACAATGTTCAGTTCAGCTGCGGGAGCAGCCGTGGTCGTGGTGGTTTCTGCATCGTCAGTGCTGCATGCGGCGGCGACGAGCGCCAGCGCCAGTGCGGCGACGATGGTGAAACGGGCGCGTTTCATCAGGAATGACTCCTTGTTGGGATTCTTGAAGTTGGGCTGCGACCGAGTTACCGGCCGCTCATTTGCCACGAATACGGTTCCCTACGCGAGCACGGATGACGGTTTCGTGATCCGGCGCATCAAGCGCAGGTCTCGAGTGTTCAGCGCTCGGCGGCTTCCAAAGCGTCGAGAACGCGAAAAGCCCAGATCACAAGGGACATCGTGAGGGCGATGACGAGAGGCTGCAACACGACCATGGTGACTCGGTCGGCAGGTCGGCAGGATCCCTTCAGAGTGAACTTTCGCGATCCCAGGAATCATCCGGGCGCGTTGGGGCCTTCTTGCTCCCATGTGATCGCGCGAACGTCGTCGTCGGTGAATCCCTTGAACGATGGTGCTCTGAGCCGCCCGGCTGAAGTGAATTCCTTGTACTGGATCATCGTGACGAGCTGAGGTGCCACCCAGACGGCTCCACGAGGGATCGCGGCAGCGTCGAGGAACGGTGAGTCGTCGATGGTCATCTCATCGAGCGCGGCTCGTATCGCGCGCAGCTGCTGCTGGTTGAAGCCCGTCCCGACGGCGCCGATCCACCGCAGGCCATCATCGGCCCACAAGCCCACGAGAAGCGATCCGAATGAATCCGACCGGCTGCGGTCGCCGGGGAGGAATCCACCGACCACTGCGCGCACCTGGCGGAAGCGGGTGATCTTCCGCCACTCGGCTGATCGCACACCGGGCCGGTAGATGCTGCTCCGCCGCTTGGCCACGATCCCCTCGATTCCGCGCTCCTCGACGAGGCTCCACAGTCCAGTTGGGTCTTCGGGAACGACGGACGACACCACATAGGGATCGGGGAGCTCGAGCGCCTCGAGCCGGGATCTCCGGTCCGACCACGGTTCGTTCGTGACGTCGTGGCCGCAGAAGAGGACGTCGAATACCACATACGACACCCCAACCACGCCGGTTGCGTTGTCACCAGAGCGGCCCATTCGTTGCTGCAGCGCTTCGAACGACGGGCGGCCGGCCTCGTCGAACGCGACGATCTCACCGTCGAGCACCGTCGGCTCCGGAAGCGCCAGGTGATGGAGGTCGGGGTACCGGTCGGTGAGCGAATTGCCTGCACGACTGGTGATCGTCAGCGCATGACCGGGACCGGCCGTCAGCATGCCTCGAATGCCGTCCCACTTGAGTTCGAAGACCCAGTCGGCATCGATGAACGGCTGCGGATACGGTGTGGCGAGCATCGGCGCATAGGCCGGAATGCCGCTCAGGCCCCGAGCTCCTCGCGAACGATGCGGTTGACCATCGCACCATCGAGCTTCTTGCCCGAGTTCTTCATGACGTGTCCGATGACGCGACCCGCCATCTTCGGATCGTCGGCCTTCAGCTCGGCGATCGCCGCACGCACCGTGCGACGGGTTTCGTCCTCACCGAGCGCCTGGGGCAGCCAGCGGGCCAGATAGGTGATCTCCCAGGCGAGTTTCTCTGCGTTGGCGACGCCGCGTTCTCCCGCCGACTCGTATTCACGGCGGGCCTTGTCCATCTTCTTGACGTAGCCGGCAATGGTCCGAAGGTACATGTCGTCGTCGACCTCGCCGGTGAAGTCCGGGCGCGTCTTGATCGTCGAAACCTCGGATTCGATCTGGCGGATGACGTTCACCCGGGCCTTGTCGCCCGCCTTCATCGCATCCTTCAGTTCTGCAACAAAATCCTCGTGAATGCTCATGGAAGTTCGACCCCCCGGAGCCATCGTTCTGAGCGGCACCGCATGCTACTTGCCTTTTTCGGCTGCCGATTCCCCAGGTCGCGAAGATCGCCGTCCAGAACGCGAAAAAAAACCTTGCCTTTCGTATGCACCCACCCGTATGCTTCTGCGAGCATTTGTGAAACCAATCACAATCGTGCGTACGCACGAGTACCCGATCCGTGAAACCACCCCCCTGGAGGCCGACATGCTCACCCTGACCAACTGGAGAGAGCTCTCTGCCTGTCGCGACTCCGACCCCAACCTGTTCTTCCCCATCGGCACCACCGGCCCGGCTGTCGGGCAAATCGACAAGGCAACTGCAATCTGCGGCGCCTGCTCGGTGCGAGAGGAGTGTCTCCAGTACGCCTTGGAGACCAACCAGGAAGCAGGTGTGTGGGGCGGATACGCCGAAGACGACCGGCGGCGACTGCGCAAGCGCTGGCTCGCAGAACGGCGCCGTCAGCGCCAAGCGAGCTGATCAGCAGTACCCGAGTACCGGCTACTCGGTACTGAGCACCAACCAGACACAGCCTCGGACACCGTCCGGGGCTGTTTCCGTGCTCCCCTACCCCGTCCCGAACCCGACGCCGCCCCCGTTGTCCTCGGACTCGACCTCGACAAACGCAAGCTTGCCGACCGCAATTCCGTGACGGTTGCCCTTGGCGTCGACGATCCACACGAGATCGTCGTCGGCAGCCATTGCCTTCTCGATTGCGGCGACTGCAGCGTCGGCGTCATCGACCTCGAACTCGAGTTCGCGAGCCATCTGCTGGGCAATGCGGATCTTGGTGGTATCAGACATGGTTCTCGGTGCCTCCGGAATGGAACATTGCGGCAGCGTCATCGTAGACCTCCACCGCCGGCCACACGCCGAGCCGCCGCCCTGCTGGCACGGTGGCGCGACGAGCGACGACTGACGACTGACGACTGGCGACTGGCGACTGGCGACTGGCGACTGGCGACTGGCGACTGAATCCTCAGCGCACGATGAGCTCAGGGTGCGATCGCAGTCTCGGCTTGCGCTCCTCGACCGCTGCGGCCAACTGCTCGAACGCCGCAGCCGCCTCGCCACCGGGATCGGCAATCGTGACCGGTTGACCCCGGTCGGCGCCTTCGCGTAGCGCCGGGACGAGCGGGATCTGCGCCAGGAGCGGGACACCGATGTCCTCAGCGAGGGTTGCCCCTCCCCCTTCACCGAAGATCGCATACTGCGTGCCGTCATCGCCGGTGAACCACGACATGTTCTCGACCACCCCGAGGATCTCCTGGTTGACCTTCTCCGCCATGAGACCGGCGCGCTTGGCTACCCGCTGAGCGGTCGGCTGCGGCGTGGTCACCACGATCGCCTGGGCTCGGGGCAGGAACTGCGACATCGAGATCGCAATGTCCCCGGTCCCGGGAGGCATGTCGATGAGGAGATAATCGGGGTCGTTCCAATGCACGTCGGCGAGGAACTGCTCCATCGCCTTGTGGAGCATCGGCCCGCGCCAGATGACCGCCTGGTCGGGCCGCACGAAGAAGTCCATCGACATCACCCGTACCCCATGGATCTCGGGTGGAATGAGGGTGTCGTCGATGACGGTCGGCTGGCGGTCGACGCCGAGCATCTTGGGGATCGAGAACCCCCACACGTCCGCATCGATGATGCCGACGGTCTTGCCGAGGCGGGCGAGCGCAACTCCCAAGTTGGCCGTCACTGACGACTTGCCGACGCCGCCCTTGCCCGAGGAGACCGCAATGACCCGTGTGTTCGAACCCGGCTTTCCGATGGTGATCTCGCGCATCGGCGCACCCCGAACATCCTGAACGAGCTGCGCACGTTCCTCGTCGTTCATGTGGGTGAACTCGACGGCAACGGATTGGACGCCGGCAACAGACATCGCCGCGGCGGTGACGTCGGTGGTGAGCTTGTCCTTGAGCGGACACCCGGGAATCGTCAGCGCAACCAGAACGCGCACCGCGCCGGCATCGTCGACTTCGAGCTCACGAAGCATGTTGAGCTCTTCGAGGGAACGATGCAGCTCAGGGTCTTGGACCCGACCCACTGCTGCCCGAACCGCCGCCTGATCCACCACTTCGACTTCTCCTATCTACGTAGTGCTTAGAAACTATACTCAGCGCAGCGATACCCCTATTCGAGGGCGCCGAGCACGATGGCGACCTCCAAGGCCGAAGGACCAGGACCATGGACACCAAGCTCTTCAATCAGCAGGTGGGGGACCTGGCCGCGACGCTCGGTGACACCACACGCCGCGGGATCTACATCTCGGTCCGTGAAGCCGCTGAGCCGGTCACTGCATCGCAGATCGCCGATGCGTTCGACATCCACACCAATGTCGCTCGGCACCACCTCGACCGTCTCGTCGCCGACGGCTACTTGCAAGTCACCCACCGGCGCCGGTCCGGGAAGGGTGGCCCGGGTGCGGGTCGGCCCGCCAAGCACTACGAAGCCACAACCAAGGAAGTCCAGGTGCAGTTCCCGGCGCGCCGGTACGACCTCCTCGCCGAACTCCTCGTTCGCGTCGTGCACCGTCTCGCCCCAGAGGATGCGGCGACGATCGCCGAGGAAATCGGCCGCGAGTACGGGGCCGAGCTCGCCAACGAGATCGGCCTCCCGGAGGACGCCGGCTTCGGCACCGCCGTCCAGGCCGTGGCCCGCGCCATGATGGGCGTCGGGTTCGACACGGAGGCTCAGGCCGACGATCGGATCCTCGTGACCCGCTTCTGCCCGTTCGGCGAAACGGCGTCGAACTACCCCGAGATCGTGTGCCGGATCGACCAGGGCATCGTGAAGGGGTTGTTGGAAGCGACCCATCAAGAGGTGATCCCCGTCGTCACTCCGCATCGCGACGGTGACGAGCACTGTTTCACCGAGGTCTGAGACTGCGTCTCAGGTCTCAGGTCTCACGTCTCAAGCCGCCTAGCCAGGATCGGACCTCGCGTGGGGTGCGGAGGCGAACCCAGGCGAGATGGGCGTTGGCCGGGTCGGACATCTTGCGCTCGTAGCCGGCTCGGTAGTCCCGATGCTGCGTCCAGGCCCACAGGATGATGTTCTCTCGAGGATCGGTCTGGAGCAGGTTGCGGAATCGTTCTCGGTTGCCGTTCCAGAGCTCTCGACGGAAGGCCATCCGCCCGAGCGTTCGTCGCACGATGCGCGGCATGACGACGCGACGGGGCAAATCGAGCCACACCACGGTGTCGGCGTGAGCGAAGACGAGGTCCTGCACAAACGATCCGTAGTTGCCGTCGACGACCCAACCGTCGGACGCAAGTCGCGCCGAAACGATGGCGCGCATCTCATCGCGATCGATCGGTGTCCAATCGGCTTGGTGATGGATGCCATCGAGTTCGACGTGATCGCATGCGAGCGCGGATGCGAGCCGATGCGCCAACGAGGTCTTGCCCGATCCGCTGTTCCCGACGACCGCAACACGGCGTGGAGCCTGCATGGAGAGGATGATCCCACGCGTGCCGACTGACTAGCGTCACCGCCCGGAGGCAAGATGCACATCACGATCATCACGACGGGTGGAACACTCGACAAGGTGTACTTCGACGCCAACAGCGAGTTCCAAGTCGGCGATCCCGGTGTCGCGGAATTGCTCGCCGAGGCCAACGTCACCGTGCCCTACACGATCGTCTCGCTGATGCGCAAGGACAGCCTCGACCTGACCGACGACGACCGGCGCGCCATTCTGCGGCACGTCGCCGAGGCGGAGGCCGATCGCATCGTCATCACCCACGGCACCGACACCATGGTGGACACGGCACGAGTGTTGCTCGGCGTGCCCGACAAGACGATCGTCCTCACAGGTTCGATGCAACCGGCCCGGCTACGCGTCAGCGACGCCGCCTTCAATGTCGGTGCCGCGGTGCTCGCCGCCCAGACGCTCGATCCCGGGGTCTACATCGTGATGAACGGCAGAGTTCACGACCCGCGCCGCACGCACAAGAATCGATCCGAGCGCCGGTTCGAGGACGACTGATTATCAGTCGAACAGGACGAAGTCGGCAGCCACGACTCCCTCGAGCCGATAGCGCGCCGGATCGGGAAGTCGACCGCCGCACAAGCGAACGAAGGTCTCCTGGTCGGTCTCGACCCAACCGGCGAGCGCGCCGACGCCAAACGCATAGCCCTCTCCGTCCACCGTGACGTCGATCCGCTGCGCTCCCCGGAGCGCACTCCGTTCGACCAGCAACGGCACCGCGAGCTCGACTCCGGCGGATGCGTACGCGTCGTCTGCACCGACTGCGTCCCGCACGTCACCACCGTGGATCCACTCCCCCAGGCCGACACCATCGAGCATGCCGCTGGCGCGATCGATTGCTTGTGCAGCGGCCTCGTAGCCCTTGAACAGCTCCTCCAGCACTTCATCGAGTGGCCAGGACCGCCGCTCGCGAACATCACGTTCGTTCGCCTCAGGCGTGAAGCTGTGCGGCGTACCGGCCGCCGTCGCTGAGAGAGCTGCTCCGCAGTGCGCCAGGACGTCGCGTGCGGTCCAGCCGGTACACACCGTCGGTCGCCCGAGGTACTCCGGCGGCGTCACCTCGAGCAGAGCGGCCAACGCAACGGACTCTTCCAGAAGGAGTTGTGCGGCGGGGCGCATGGAAGGAGCGTACCCGCCGGATCGACCGGAGCCGACGACCTCTGCTGGGCGGTAGCGTGTGCCGGCACCGCAAGAGGAGAGGCATGGCACGGATCACCACGATCCGGGATGACGGGTCGCATGGCAATGAGTGAGCGGTACTCGGCGGCGGCCTTGGAGATCCATGCCGACCTCCCGGTATTCGACGGCCACAACGATCTGCCCTGGCAGCTCCGAATCCGAGCCGATGGCGACGTCACCCACCTCGATCCGTCAGGGCACCTTCCCGAGCTGCACACCGACATTCCACGGCTCCTCGTGGGCGGCGTCGGCGCCCAATGGTGGTCGGTATATGTTCCGGCCGACAGCGAGACCCCCTTCGATGCGACGCTACGTCAGATCGATATCGTTGAGAGCCTCGTCGCACACGACCAACGCCTCGAGTTCGCACGGACTGCGGATGATGTCCGCCGCTGCCGAGCTGCGGGTCGGATCGCCTCGCTGATGGGAGCGGAGGGCGGCCATTCGATCGAAGGCTCCCTCGACAAGCTCGAGCACCTCGCCGACCGCGGGGTCGGCTACATGACCCTGACACACAGCGACACGCTCCCCTGGGCCGACTCTGCAACCGACGAAGCGCAGCACGGCGGTCTCACAGAGTTCGGACGCGAGGTGGTCCGGACGATGAACCGCATCGGGATGCTGGTCGACATCTCGCACGTTTCCACCGCCACGATGCGCGATGCGTTGACGGTGAGCGAGGCACCCGTCATCGCGTCTCACTCGAATGCGGCCGCGTTGGCACCGCACCCTCGCAACATGCCCGATGACGTGCTGGCCGACGTCGGCCGGCGGGGCGGCATCGTCATGGCGGTCTTCTTCTCGGGTTTCGTCGTTGCCGAGACTGCCGCTGCGATGACCGGGATGTTTGCTGAGTGGCGGCGGATCCGACGGGAGTTGGCCGGTGACGAAACGGCGATCGACGCCCGCATGGCCGAGATCGAGGAGGGTCTCCAACTCGACCTCGGAACCGTTGCGTCCGTGGTCGACCACATCGAGCACATTGCAGAGTTCGCAGGAGTCGACGCCGTCGGACTCGGCTCGGACTTCGACGGCATGACCATGACGCCGACCGGTCTCGAGGATGTGTCGTGCTACCCGGCCATCACCGACGAGCTCCTACGACGAGGCTGGAGCGAGCCGGACATCCGCAAGGTGCTCGGCGAGAACATGCTGAGAGTGCTCGAGGACGCAGAGGCAGTTGCGATCTAGCCCGGCTGTGCCTCCAGCCGCTGCACACTCGTACCCTCGAATCGTGCTGGATCGCCTTCGCGCCCATCGGATCCTCGTCGCCGTGGTGGTCGCCTACTACCTCGGGTTCGAAAACACCGGCTGGGATCTCGTGGCGAACGTCGTCGGAGCGACCGCTGCCGCCCTGTGGGTGCGCCGGCCGGCAACGCGTGTAAGTTGACCTCATGCGACGCCTGCTTTCGATCTTTGGGTCCGCCTTCGCCGGCGCGACCGTTGGGTATGTGGCCCACCAGCTGATGCAACGCCAGTCGAATCCGGAGGGGGCTCCCAGGGAACTGATCGTCGGTGCACCGCCGTTCACCGCAGGGGTGGCAGCCGTGATCGGCATCATCTTCGGCAGGAGTAACGCCTCGGCGTTCCTCGCCGGCGCAGCGATCACCGCATCGGTCGGCGACAAGCTCGACATGGCAATGCCGGCCATGGCGAGCGCCAAGCAGCGGCTGCTCGACATGGCCGGCGAAAAAGGCGCGACCACCTAGCGGTACCAGGTACCAAGTACTCCACACTGATCGACGAGGGCGTCACCCCCCTACCCCCGCCCGACTTCGTCGGGCGGCGGTACTTTCCCCCCCAAAGGGGGGACTATCAGCCTGCGGCCATTCGCCTGATCACCATGTGCAGGATGCCGCCGTTGCGGAGGTACTCGACTTCGACTTCCGTGTCGCAGCGGCACGTAGCCATGAACTCTGTGACCTCGCCGTCGAGGTCCGTCGCCGTGACCTTCACCAGCTGTCGCGGTTGGAGATCGTCGTCGATCTCGATTGTGAAGGTTTCGGTCCCATCGAGGCCGTGCGTCGCAGCAGTCTCACCCTCGAGGAAGGTCAAGGGCAGCACACCCATCATCACGAGGTTCGATCGGTGGATCCGCTCGAAGCTCTCTGCAATGACGGCCTTCACGCCGAGTTCGAACGTGCCCTTGGCTGCCCAATCGCGTGACGAACCCATGCCGTAGTCCTTACCGGCGAGGACGACGAGCGGAACTCCGGATGCCTTGTAGTTCAGGCTCGCCTCGTACACGGTCTTCACTTCGCCGTCGGTGAAGTCGGTCGTGAATCCGCCCTCGGTGCCGGGAGCCAACTCGTTACGAATTCGGATGTTGGCGAATGTCCCGCGGGTCATGACCCGGTCGTTGCCGCGACGGGATCCGTAGCTGTTGAACATGCGGCGCTCGACGCCGTGATCGATCAGATACCGGCCTGCCGGCGTATTCATGCCGATCGCTCCCGCCGGCGAGATGTGGTCGGTGGTCACGGAGTCGCCGAGCTTGAGCAATGCACGAGCCCCGACGATCGGTTCGAGGGGCGCGACGTCCTGAGTGAGACCCTGGAAGAAGGGCGGCTCCTGCACATACGTGCTGTCCGGGTCCCACGGATAGAGCGCATCGTCGATAGAAGGGATCGCTCGCCACTCCGCCGACCCCTCGAACACGGCGCCGTACTCGGTGGTGAACTGCTCGGTCTTCACCGACGCACCGACGATCGCATCGATCTCCTCCTGGGTCGGCCAGATGTCACGCAAGTACACCGGCTGGCCGTCGTTCCCGACACCAATCGGCTCCGATGTGAGATCGATGTCGACCGTACCGGCGAGCGCGTACGCAACGACGAGCGGCGGTGATGCGAGGTAGTTGGCCTTGACGTGCGGCGAGATGCGCCCCTCGAAGTTGCGGTTGCCCGAGAGGACCGACGCGGCCACGACGTCGTGCTCATCGATGCCTGCCGCGATCTCGTCCGGCAGCGGACCGCTGTTGCCGATACACGTGGTGCAGCCGTACCCGACGAGGTAGAAGCCGGCGGCCTCGAGATCATCGGTGAGACCCGAGTCATCGAGGTAGTCGGTCACGACCTTGGAACCGGGAGCGAGCGAGGTCTTCACCCACGGCTTACGGGTCAGCCCGCGCTCGCGAGCCTTGCGGGCGACGAGTCCGGCTCCGACCATCACGTCAGGGTTGGAGGTGTTGGTGCACGAGGTGATCGCCGCAATGACCACGTCGCCATGGTCGAGCGTGAACGTGTGCCCATCGTAGGTCACGAGCGCTCCGCCCTCCGCGTCGACTGAAGTGTCGTCGAGGGCAGGACCGCCTTCGTCGACCATTTCCTCGACCGTTCCGGGACCTGCGGCCACGGCCTTGCCGAAGGTCTCTGCGAGGTCGTAGTGCCATTGATCCTTCATTCCCGACAGGTCGATCCGGTCCTGGGGCCGCTTCGGGCCGGCAAGCGCCGGTTCGACCGTGGACATATCGAGCTCGAGGTTCGCCGAGTAGACGATCTCCCGATCATCGTCTCGCCACATACCTTGAAGCTTGTAATACTGCTCGACGGTCGCAACGAGTTCTTCGGACCGCCCCGTCAAGCGCATGTACTTGAGCGTCTGATCGTCGACGGGGAAGAACCCGACCGTCGCGCCGTATTCGGGAGCCATGTTGGCGATCGTCGCCCGGTTGGCGAGCGGCATGTCCGCGAAGCCGGGCCCGTAGAACTCGACGAACTTCCCGACGACCCCGTGCTCGCGCAGCATCTGCGTCACCCGTAGGACGAGATCAGTGGCGGTGGCTCCCTCGGCGAGCCTGCCGGTGAGCTTGAAGCCAACGACCTCGGGCAACAGCATGTAGATCGGCTGGCCGACCATCGCTGCCTCGGCTTCGATTCCACCCACGCCCCAGCCAACGACCCCGAGGCCGTTGATCATGGTGGTGTGCGAATCGGTCCCGACCAGACTGTCGGGATAGAGGTGCGTGCCGTCGTCCCACGTGACCTTCGCCAGGTACTCGAGGTTCACTTGGTGCACGATTCCGGTGGCGGGCGGGACGACACGGAAGTTGTCGAAGGCGGACTGACCCCATTTCAGGAACTCGTAGCGCTCCTGGTTGCGCTCGAACTCACGCTCGGAGTTGATCTGGAGCGCCATACCGGAGTTGAACGCATCGACCTGGACCGAGTGATCGATGACGAGATCGCTCGGCACCAACGGATTCACCTTCTGTGCTGCGGCGGCGTCGCCGGTCATGCGGACGACGGCGGCCCGCATCGCAGCGAGATCGACCACGGCCGGAACACCGGTGAAGTCCTGGAGCACGACGCGACCCGGCGTGAATGCGATCTCCGTCTCCTCGACCTTCGAGGCGTCGTACTGAGCGAGGGCCTGGACATCGCGATCCGTTACGACGTGGCCGTCGTGGTTCCGCAGCACCGACTCCAGGAGGACCTTGATCGTGTACGGCAGTGAATCGATGTCGCCGAGGTCCTTGAGCGCGTCGAGGCGGTACACCACCCGCTCGCCCAACGGTGTGTCGATCGTGGTTCGAGCCTGGAAGGGATCGTGGACCTCTGACATGGTGGCCTCGCAGTCGCCTCGGATGTGGTGTCTCAGTACTAGAAGAACACTCTACCGAGGGGCCCCGATCTCCCTTTCGAAGAAATCGGGGCCCCGGTTTGTGCAAGAGCGAAAGATCCTGCGTTCTTGCCGGCGGTCGGCGCCGTTCGATCAGGGATTCACTTGATGCGGTATCCACCCAACTCGTTGGCGAGGATCCAGGCGGCAACGGTGCCGATCTCGATGCTCTCGAATGGATAACTCTCGAGGCGCACGTCATGTGACCCGTCCGCCGGGTTCGGCATCCCGGCGGCGTACATCGTCTCGAAGCGTTTGTGCCATCGGGCGAAGTTGGCCGGCCGCAGATCGACCCAACCTTTGTCGGCCCACGCGTCGCGATCCTCCGGCTGCACCTCGACCTCGGTGCGACCCGGGACCTCGGGAATCCGCAGCAGCGGTCCGCGCAGCAGCGTGCGACCGTCCGGCATCAGGATGCCAAGCCCGAGCGATGTGATGGTGTCTCGCAATGCCGAGATCTCCATCACCTTGGACGCCAGTGCTTCCGACATCTCATCGGCGGTTGCGTTCATCGCTGCACGGATCGTGCCGTAGATCACGCGCAACAGCTCGGCCTCCCACAGGAGCTTGGAGAGCTCAGGGGGTCCGAGCTGACCGAGCGCAACACTGTGCGTTCCGGTCTCCTCCTCGAGCCGGGTGAGGACGTCGAGAGCTTGCCGCCGCAACACGCCGCCGCGATACGAAGGACCGAGAACCGAGGCGTCGACGGCCGCAACCACGTCGCGCCCCGTGCTGCCGCCGCGGATCTCCTGGATGACGAGCTCAGCGATCTCCTCCGGCGTGACGAACTCCATCTGGCCGATCGACGTGATGGCTTCGAACTCGCCCTTCGTGAAGACGCCGTTCTCGCCGGTGTCGATGACGGGCAGTTCGACGTCCCCTGCGGCTTCGAACTCGGCCGGGTCGCGCACGAGGGTGAGCCGATCCCCCAGCTCAACCTCCATGGCGTGGAATCGCCGCACTGCCATGCCGCGCTCCGTGATCGTCTGATTGGCGATTCGGGCGTACCCGATCAGCGCAGCCGGCTTGACCTCCTTGACGAGGGGGCCGTCGGCGGTCCGCGCCATCAGGAACAGCAAGCCCGTGTGGGCGAACGCCACGGCAGTCTTCGTCATGAGCTTGGCGGACGGCCGATCCTCGCTGTGCGTGTACGGGATGTTGAGACCCATGCCTCCGGTACCCGTCGTACCGACCTTGATGTACAGACGCGCCTCGACGGTCCGCATCGCCCGTTCGAGAATCATGACGTGACGGATGAGTTGCGGGATCGACTGCGACAGGATCAGAGATTCGACGTCACGCTCGACCTGTCCCCATCGGTCGCCGCCGCCCCGCTCGATGCTGCCTTTGGCGACGATGGATGCGGTGTAGACGTCCTGGTAACTGATTGCGGTAGCCGTGTTGACGCCGTCGACCACGACGTCAGGGCGATAGCGTTCGATGAGACCGGCGAGACGGGATCGACGGTATGCCTCGTCGAAGGGCCCGAGCAAGTCCTCGAACACGCCTTCGCGGCACTGCGGATCGCTGAGCAGGTCGCCGCGAGACCGACGGGCGTACTCGTCGCGCAGGAACACATCGCCCCACTCCCCGACGATTTCCGTGCCCGGCCAGCGTCGGCGGAGACGATCGACGGCTGCGGTGACGGTCGATTCCCGGCGCGATGCGATCACGATGAGCGCAGGGTCCAGATCGCCGGCGATTCGATTGGCGACCTGGATGCCGACGAGACCGGCACCCCCGAGAACCAGGTACCTGCCATCACCCATCCGAGCTCCTCTCGGCCGACGTCGCCATCGAGGCTACGCGGCCGACCCGGCACCGACCACGGGCGATGGACCTTTGCCCGGCTTCGCCGGGCAGTACTGAGTACCGAGTACGGAGTACGGAGACCGGAGAAGGGTCGTCGGGGCGGTGTTGGTGGGGCCCTGACGTGGCCTGGGCACTGGCCATCGCCGCGGTCGATTCCCCGTGGCAGATTCAAGCGGAATAGGCTCGGCGCCGATGAACCACGGTATGGATCGCTCTGGAATTCGCGCGTCGGTGCTCGCTCTTGCCCTCGGCGCCGCCCTCATCATGATTGCTCCAGTCACCGCATCTGCAGCCGTGGAGATGTGTGACGGAGTGGAGGCAACGATCGTCGGTGCTGGGACGATCGACGGCACCGATGGCCCCGACGTGATCGTCGGAAGCTCCGGTCGGGACGTCATCAACGGCAACGGCGGCGACGACCTCATCTGTGGCGGCGGGGGCCGTGACACCATCGACGGTGGCGACGGTGATGACGTGATCTGGGGACAGGGCCACCACGATGTCATCCTCGGCGGCAACGGTGACGACTTCCTCCGCGGCGGCAAGGGCAATGACAAGCTCCGCGGCAAGGCCGGCAATGACATCGCCTGGGCTTCCAGCGGTTCCGATGTGTGCATCGCCGAAACTGAAGCCAACTGTGAGCTCGACAAACGTTGGGGCCACGAGCCGGAGGACTGGCTTGATCTTCTCGAGGAGTACTTCGGCGACATCGGCGAGACCGCCAACGCACTCATCATCCTCGACTGCGAATCCAACGGCGAACCGTTCATTCGTGGTCCTCAGACTCAATGGGGCCGGGCCATGGGACTGTTCCAGTTCATCCCGGGCACCTGGGATCGGTGGAATCCCGAGACCCCCGTGTGGGCCGGCGAGAGTCCCTATCACCCCGAAGCGAACATCGCGACCGCTCGACGGCTCTACGACGCCTACGTCGATTGGGACGGACGCTGGGGCTGGACGCCGTGGAGCTGCAACCGATTCCTCGATCCCCCGAGTTGATGACCCGCTCGGCAGGTCATGATGTGGCACCATTGAGCACGACCGGACTCAGGTGGGAGTGACCGGATGACCCGTACCCAGCGAATGATCCTCGCCATGGCATTGTGTGCTGCGACTCTCGCCGTCGTGCCGATGGCGGCGTCGGCGGCGGTCGAGCAGTGCGACGGGGTCGACGCGACGATCGTCGGTGCCGGAACGATCGAAGGCACCGAGAACGCCGACGTGATCGTCGGGAGCTCCGGCAAGGATGTCATCAACGGCAACGGGGGCGACGACCTCATCTGTGGTCGGGGCGGCCGTGACACGATCGACGGCGGCGACGGTGATGACGTGATCTGGGGGCAGGGTCACCACGACGTCATCCGCGGAGGCAAAGGCGATGACTTCCTCCGCGGCGGCAAGGGCAACGACAAACTCCGCGGCAAAGCCGGTAATGACAAGGCCTGGGGCTCCAGCGGCGCGGACGTGTGCATCGCCGAAACCGAAGCCAACTGCGAACTCGACAAACGTTGGGGCCACGAGCCGGAGGACTGGCTCGACCTCCTCGACGAGTACTTCGGCGACATCGGCGAGACCGCGAATGCGCTGGTCGTCCTCGACTGCGAATCCAACGGCGAGCCGTTCATTGTCAACCCGGTGTCCGGCACGACCGGACTCATGCAGTACCGGGATTGGATCTGGGATTGGATCAATCAGGATCCCGACGTGCCCGAGGAGTTCCGGGGCGAAGTGCGCCAGCACCCGGAGGCCAGCATCGCTACGGCGCGAGTCCACTACGAGTGGGCGTTGGACGACCGGGGCTACGGATGGCAGCCGTGGGTCAACTGCGGGTGCCACCCGAAGATCGAATCACCCGACAAGCCGGCCGACTGCCCGTATACGCCGTAGAGGAGTACTGAGTACCGAGTACTGAGTACAGAGACGGGTGGCACACATCCGGCTCAGGTCAGCCATTCCACGAGAGCATCGAGGCTGCCGACGACTGCGTCGGCTTCTTTGGCTTCGGGTTGGCGGGCGTGCAGGATGCCCCACGGACCGCGACGCAGCAGGACGGCAGGCATGCCGATCCGCTTCGCCGGGAGGACATCGTTGTCGAGACGATCTCCGACGTAGAGAACGTCGCCGGGAGGGAGCGGAAACTGCTCGGCGACGCGGCGGAAGAACTCCGGATCCGGCTTGGCGACACCCCACGAACCCGATGACGACACGAACTCGAGCGGGACGCCCAACGCCGCAAGGAACGACTCGCTGGAGGGAGGCTGGTTGCCGACGACTCCCAGCCGGTAGCCGGCGGCATTGAGGCTCCGGAGACAGGGGATCGCATCCGGATACAGGTCATCGAGCGACGGTTCCCAATCCGGACGATCCGCTCCTATGTCGTGACCCGGCGACACCAGCTCGATGGCGTGCTGATGCGGCTCGGCGCGTGCAATCGTGCCGCCGAGCGTGGCCATCATCGTGAACGGTGATACTCCAAGGTGCTCCGCCCAGGCCGCCCACGCGGACGTCTCATCGATGAGCGTCTCGCCGACGTCGAACACGACCGCGCGGACGTCTACCGATCCCAATACCGCTGCTCCCGAAACGGATCGCCGTACATGTGATAGCCGCTGCGCTCCCAGAAACCAGGCTCATCGTGACTCGTCACGGTGAAACCCCGCACCCACTTCACCGACTTCCAGAAGTACAAATGCGGCACCAGCAGGCGTGCCGGACCGCCGTGCTCGGGTTCCAACTGGGATCCGTCGTACCCCCACGCAAACAGGTTGTCGTCGCGGAGGAAGTCCTCGATCGGCAGGTTGGCGCTGTACCCGTGATAGGCGTGCACGAGGACGTGGGTGGCTGCAGCGAGCGGTGTGATCTGGTCCCAGATCCACCGGACCGGCACGCCGGTCCACCTGGTGTCGAACTTCGACCACTTGGTCACGCAGTGGATGTCGACGGTGCGGTCGGCCTCAGGGAACCGACGGAACTCGTCCCAGGTCCAACGCACCTGCGACGCAACCGCCCCGTCAACGGTGAAGTCCCACGT
>JASJAX010000071.1 GCA_030066755.1 Acidimicrobiia bacterium | reverse complement strand
GTAGCCAGTAGCCAGACCGGGCATGGGACCTGGGACTTGGGACTTGGGACTTGGAACTCGGCGGCGAAGCCGCCGCAATCCTTGACCGTCGAACATGTGTTCGATACGCTCGGTGGTCCGGTAGGGCGGACGACTTCGAAGGGGCCAGCGGCGTGTCGGTGGGTATTCAGCGCAGCTTCGACGACCTCGGGGCACCGTTGTACGAGGTGCCGTACTGCGTTCTCGACCTGGAAACGACGGGCGCAACCGCCGCAGACTGCGAGATCACCGAGGTCGGCGCCGTGCGATACGAGGGCGGCGAGTTGACCGGGACGTTCCACACGCTGGTCAATCCCGGCGTCGAGATCCCTCCGACCATCACCATCTTGACCGGCATCACACAGATGATGGTCATCGACGCACCGCGGATCGAAGAGGTCCTTCCATCCTTGCTCGAGTTCATCGGGGGTGCCGTCATCGTCGGCCACAACGTGCGATTCGACATCTCGTTTCTCAACGCGGCCGCAGTGCGACTCGGGTACGGGCGGCTCCCCAACCGCAGTGCCGACACCGTTGCGTTGGCTCGGCGGCTCGTCCGCCAGGAGACTCGCAACCTGCGCCTGGCGACTCTGGCAGCCCACTTCCGCTCCCCGGTCAAACCGACGCACCGGGCACTCGACGACGCCCGCGCCACCGCGCACGTGTTCTTCGAGTTGCTGGAACGGGCCGGAACGCTCGGCGTCACGCACCTCGAGGATCTCATGCGGCTCCCCACAGCCAAGGGCCAACCTCACTACGAGAAGATCGCACTCACGGAGTCGCTCCCCCGCCGCCCCGGTGTCTACCTGTTCCGCGATCACGACGACGAAGTCATCTATGTCGGGAAGGCAAAGAACCTCCGCACGAGGGTGCGTTCGTACTTCTACGGCGACGATCGACGCAGCGTTGCCCAGATGCTGCGAGACCTCACGAGGATCGACCACTACCGAACGTCGACGGAGCTCGAAGCCGAGATCACGGAGGTGCGGCTCATTCACGCGCATCGTCCGCGCTACAACCGGCGCTCGCGTCCACCCAAGTCCTCGCACTTCGTCAAGCTGACTCGAGAACAGTTCCCCCGCCTCTCGATGGTGCGGACCCATCGGGTCGACGACGGCTGTCTCTACCTGGGTCCCTTCCGCTCGCGCCGCCACGCCGAACAGGTCATGACGGCGATCTGGGATGCGGTCCCGATTCGGCGCTGCCTCACCAAGGGAGGGAAACGCTCCTCCGCCTGCAACTTCGCCCAGCTCGGCGTCGCCGTGTGCCCGTGCGACGGCACGGTTACCGATACCGCATACGCCGCCATCGTCGACGAGCTGAAGACCGGCATCGAGGTCGCACCCGACCTCCTGCTCGAGCCCCTCGCCGAACGAATGAAGCAGTACGCACGAGACCAACGTTTCGAGGACGCAGCGACGCTGCGCGACCGGTATCGCTCGCTCGCAACGGCTCTCGAGCGCCGGCGTCGCTGGAATGCGCTGGAACGCGCTGGTGCGATCTGGGCCGAAGACGCCGGAGGCGACGGTGCGTTCATCGATGCCGGACGCCTCGCTGCGGCGTGGCGGCGGCCCGACCCGACACCGCTGTTCAGACTCGACGCCGAGCGAGCCCAACCGACACAGGTGCCGCCCAGCGTGGCGCTCGCCGAGGAGGCCCACCTCGTGTGGCGCTGGCTGGATCGATCGAGCGTACGCATCGTCGACACGACAGGATCGTTGAGCCTCCCGACCATTCCCGTGCCGAAGCTGGAGACACTCGCTGCGGGTGGGTGAACGGGTCCGACCGGCGTCGTTCTAGGTTGGCGGTATGGAACTCGATCGGCTGATGCCGGAGCACGACCTCGAGAAACGGCACGATCGACTTGTTGCAGCCCCACCGACGGACGTCTGGGACAGCCTCATCGACCTCGACTTCAACGATTCTCGTTTGGTGCGGGCGCTCATGACCGTTCGCGGCATCGGACGCCGCAACCTCGGGTGGGGAGACTTCGAGCGTTTTGGGTTCGTTCCGCTCCATCGAGAACCTCCGCACGAACTCGTGTTTGGCCTGATCGCACAACCGTGGCGCATCCGGGGTGGAATCGTCTCCGCGACCCCCGAGACCTTCACTGGATACGCCGAGCCAGGATTCGCCGTGATCGGCTGGAACTACGTCTTGGCCGCCGACGGAGCCGGCACTCGCGTGATCACGATGACGCGCGTGCGGTGTACGGACGCCGCATCACGGGCGAAGTTCCGTCGGTACTGGACGCTGGTGGGACCTTTCAGCGGGGCGATCCGGACCGAGAGCCTGCGATTGATCGCCCGCGGGTCTGAACCGCAACCGACGACCGACTACTGACTTCCTGACGACTGACGACTCACGCCTACAGCGTCGCCGCCGAGTCCAGGTAGCCTGGCAGATCATGAAGTTCGTCGTTCGTGCTGGAACTGACCCCGAGGGCCGTGCCGACTCTGCGCTGCTCACCGCCATGGGCCTCCCCGGCGGCGGTGTCGTGAAGATCGAGAACACCCACGTCCTCGTCCGCCCCGGCGATGTGGCCTCCCCGAACGCCCTCCTCCTCGGTGTCCGCACCATGGCAAACGCCGGGGTTCGTGCGGGCGACGCTCGGGATGTGAAACGTGCCCTGCTCTCCGAGGCCAACCGGGTGGTGTTGTCGCCGACCGACGAGGGCCTCGACGCCCGCCACCTGGCCCGATCGCTGCAGGGACTACCCGTCACCGTCGGCGACCGGGTGATGGTTCGCAGCGCTTACGGCGACGACACAACGCCGGAGGAAGTCGAGCTCGTCGTGCGGACGGTTGACCCCGGCCCGGCCGGACTCGTCGGCAGCCGCACCGTCGTGTACGAGGAGGGCGAGGCCCCTCCAGCGGTCGTCCCGCAGCCGGCGGGCACACCGGGGGGCGAAACCCCGACGACGGCCGATGCGTTGCTCACCGGCCTCGACACGGAACTCGAGATCATGACCGGCTGGCTGTCGTTACTCACGTCGACCTCCGACCTCCCGGATGCCTGGGGGCTCCCCCGCGTTGCCGGTGTGCTCGTCGAGGGACCCACGGGTTGCGGCAAGTCGGAGCTCGTCGCCGCTGCGGCCCAGGCCGTCGGCGCTCGAGTCCACGAGATCTCCCTCGAGCTGGTCTTCAAGCCGGAGAAGCTGCTCGAGCTCCTGGAGAAGGCGGTGAAGAACACCACCGGGCCCGCCGTGATCTTCGTGGACCGCCTCGACTCGGTTGCGGGCGACGACGCGATGTTCCGCAACCAGGTCACTGCGGTGCTGCGCTGGTTCCTCGACGCCGTGGCCGATCGTCCCCGAATTGCGTGCGTGCTGGCCATTTCATCGGCGTCGAAGCTGTCGGACGCCGTTTCCGGATCGGAGCTTCTGCCTCGCAAGCTGTCCATCCCACCGCCGGACCTGAAACGCCGTAGCCTGCTGTTCGAGGCGGCGCTGGCACGGGTTCCGAGTGTGGAGGTCGACTACGACCAACTCGCGTCGCGAACCGCCGGGTTCTCTGGAGCGGACATCGTGGCCGCCATCGTGCACGCCTCGGCGTTGATCGCCGGCACGGGAGGGCAGATCACCGGCGATGTGCTGCAGCGAGCCATCGCCGAAACGACACCTTCGCTTGGCACGGCGTCGCTCGGCGAGATGCCGTCCTACGGTTTCGAGCGGGTCGCCAACCTCGATGAGGTCAAACAACGTCTGACCGAAGCCGTCATCTGGCAGATGCAGGAGCCGGAGCGGTTCTCCCGCCTCGGGATCGAACCACCCCGCGGTCTGCTGCTCTACGGTCCACCGGGTACGGGCAAGACGTTCGTCATCCGGGCACTGGCCCACGAATCCGGCGCGGCCTTCTTCACCATCAAAGGCGCCGAGCTCCTGGACAAGTACGTCGGAGAATCGGAACGAGCGGTCCGCGAGGTCTTCGCCCGGGCGCGGGCGGTGGCCCCCGCCCTGCTGTTCTTCGACGAGATCGATGCCCTCGCCCCCGTCCGAGGTAATTCGACCAATTCGGTGACGGACTCCGTGGTCGCCGCGTTGCTGACCGAGATGGACGGAGTGTCCGAACGTGGTGACGTGTTCGTCATCGGCGCGACCAATCGTCGCGATCTCGTCGACTCTGCGCTCTTGCGCCCCGGCCGGCTGGAGACTCACCTCTACCTCGGGTTGCCACCCGCGCCATCGCGCCGGGCGTTCTTCGGGATCTCGGATGTCCCGCTCGCCGACGACGTCGACCTCGAATGGATCATCGGCGCAACCGATGGCCTGTCGTTCGCCGAGCTCGACGGGATGCTGCGCGAGGCGGCCCTCCAGGCGCTGCGGAGAGATTCGACCGCCATCGAAGTCACCGTTCCCGACGTCACGGCAGCGCTCGAGCGGTACACCGAGGATCCGGCAGGTTGAACGGCCGAGCCACCCCCTCTGAGCCCGGAAGACCCGACAGGAGGACGTGTTGAACGAGGAAAGCTACGACCAGGAGTTGGCGCGGATCATCGACCACACCCTGCTCAGGACCGATGCCAAGAAGGAGGACTTCGATCGGGTGTGCGAGGAGGCCATGCGCTACCACTTCCGCTCGGTCTGCGTGTTCTCCGGCGACGTCGAGTATGTCGCTCGCAAGCTCGAGGGTTCCGACGTCATCCCGATCGCCGTCGTCGGCTTCCCACATGGGCAGATGACACCCGTCGCCAAGGCCTTCGAAGCGCACGACGCGATCAACAACCGCGGTGCTCAGGAGATCGACATGGTGATGCATGTCAGCGCCGTCAAGAGCAAGCACTACATCCTCGTCTTCGAGGACATCCAGCAGGTCGTGAAGGCGTGTGGCGACGTGCCCGTGAAGGTGATCATCGAGACGGCGCTACTCACCGACACCGAGAAGATCGCCGCTTGCACCCTGGCGAAGGTCGCCGGTGCCCGTTTCATCAAGACCTCCACCGGCAAGGAGGAGGGGGGCGCCACGGTGGCGGACGTGCGCCTCATGCGCGAGGTCGTCGGCGACGAGGTCCTCATCAAGGCAAGTGGCGGTGTGAACTCGAGAGAGTTCGCCTATGAGCTCATCGAAGCAGGCGCCGACCGAATCGGGACCAGCAACGGCATCGCACTGGTGACCGGTGGAACCGCCAAGGGCGGATACTGAGCTACGACGCGGTCGTGGGACGCCGCTTCACCGAACCGCAGCAATCGCCTCGGGAACGGTGAACGCTCCTTCGTAGATCGCGCGGCCGATGATCACACCTTCGACGCCACGCCGCGCCACGTCGGCGACATGGTCGAGCGTGCCGACGCCCCCGGAGGCGATGACCCTCAGGTCTGGAGCGATCGTGGCCGTGCGGGCGAGAAGCTCGACGTCGGGACCGGTCATCATGCCGTCGCGAGCGATACCCGTGACGAGTACCCGCCCGACGCCGGCTGCCTGGACCTGGCCGAGCACCGCGTCCAGGTCCTTGCCTTCGTCTCGCCATCCTGCCCCGGCGGCTTTGCCGTCCCGGACGTCGATGGCAACCACCACTCGTGCCGGGGACACGGCGGACGCGATCTCCGCCAACACCTCGGGATGCCACACGGCCGCAGTCCCGACAACGACGCGCCCGGCCCCCGCCTCCACGGCAGCGGCCGCAATCGCCGCTGTGCGGATGCCTCCGCCGACTTGGAACTCGACGCCCTCCGCAGCCAACGAGCGCCACAAGTCGACCGCATGGGTACCATCCCGTGCCCCGGCGAGGTCCACAACATGGACTCGCGAGGCCCCATCGGCCATAAACGAAGCAGCTTGCGCCGCCGGATCCTCCGCATACACCGTCACCCGGTCGTAGTCACCCTTCTGGAGACGGACCACGCGCCCGTCGAGAACGTCAACGGCCGGGATGATCTCGAACGGCTCGCTCGTCACGGTGCATTCCTTGAGTTGGGGTATCGACAACGCTGTTTTAGCATGCTAAAACACTAACCCGCTACTACGACTACGACGAACCGGAGCACCGATGGGTCTCCCCATCAGCGAAGCCGACTGGCGTAACGCCGACACCGCCGCCCTGTTCGACGCCATTCTGGCGTTGGAGACCAGGGACGAGGCGGCCGCGTTCTTCCGTGATCTCTGCACTCGCCGGGAACTCGAAGAGATGCGTTCGCGCTGGGCGGTGGTCCGACTGCTCGACGCCGGCGAACACTCCTACCGCGAGATCCACGATCTCACTGGGGTTTCGACCGCGACGATCACTCGGATCAACCAATGGCTCCAACACGGCACCGGCGGCTATCGCATGCTGCTCGAGCGGTTCGAGAAGAAGGACTCCTCCACCCCATGACCCGCACCATCCGCATGGCCGTCCCCAACAAGGGGCGGCTCAAAGACCCGACCGTGGCCCTGCTGAAGCAGGCCGGTCTCGTGTTCGAACAGACCGAACGCGCCCTGTCGGTTCCCGTTCGCAACGTCGACCTCGAACTGCTGTTCGTCCGCACCGACGACGTCTGTGAGTTGGTCGCCGATGGAGTCGCCGAGCTCGGTATCACTGGTCTCGACCTCCTTGCAGAGACGGGTATGGACCTCGAGGTGATCAGCGAGCTCAACTACGGCCGATGCCGGCTCACGGCTGCTGTTCCGAACGCGTCGCCGGTGACCACGCTCGCCGATTTCGCCGGCTTGCGGGTCGCCACTGCGCACCCCCACACCACCGCTGCCTACTTCGAGAAGGAAGGTGTGGACGCCACGACGATCGCCCTCCGCGGATCCGTCGAGGTCGCCCCGAAACTCGACGTCGCCGACGCCATCGTCGACCTGGTGTCCAGCGGCAGCACCATGAAGGTCAACGGGCTGCGACCGGTGGCGACGCTGCTCGAATCCCAAGCCGTGCTCGTGAGCCAGCACGACGTCAACGGCGAGGTCGGTGCTCTGGTCGAGCAAATGGCGACGATGCTGACGTCGGTCGTCGCCGCCCGTCGGAAGCGCTACGTGCTCATGAATGCCCCGGCGGATGCGCTCGACGAGATCGAGGCGATCATCCCCGGGGTCGACGCCCCCTCAGTGGTCCCCCTCGCCCACGATCCGACCAAGGTTGCGATTCACTCGGTCGTCGACGCCGACGACGTCTGGGCGGTGCTGCCGAAGCTCAAGGCAGCCGGAGCGTCCGGTCTCCTGGTCCTCCCGATCCATCAGATGATCGCGTGACCGGGTCATGGTGATGCAACGTATCGACCTCGCCACGATCTCACCGGACGACCTCGCCAGGGTCCTCCGGCGTTCCGCCGTGCCCGATCCCGAGGTTCGCGACGGGGCGACCCGCATCGTCGACGAGGTTCGTCGTGGTGGAGACGTTGCGCTGCGGTCCGCATCGGAACGCTACGGAGGTGGCCTCCCGGACGGCGCGGTCCGAGTTTCTGCCGAGCGGATCGCCGCCGCCGTCGCCGCCGTGCCCGCCGGAACACTCGAGGCGCTCCGCCACGCGGCCGACACCATCCGCGCGGTCCACGACCCACAGCGACCGGTCGATCACACGGTCGAGAGTGTTCCCGGGGTGTCCGTGACCCGCAGCTGGTCACCACTTCGACGGGTTGGGGTCTACGCCCCCGGTGGACTGGCCGCCTATCCGTCGTCGCTCCTGATGGGCGTCATCCCGGCTCAGGTTGCCGGCGTGCCCGAGATCGTCGTTGCCAGCCCCACCGGATCCGAGGGCGAGCTGTCCGACACGTTGCTCGCTGCGGCGGACATGCTCGGCGTCGCCGAGGTCTATGCGATCGGCGGGGCTCAGGCGATTGGTGCCCTGGCGTACGGAACCGAGACGATCCCGGCAGTCGACAAGATCGTCGGTCCGGGGAACGCCTGGGTCACGGCCGCCAAGCTCGCCGTGTTCGGCGTCGTTGGGATCGACCTCCCGGCCGGGCCCAGCGAGGCACTCGAGCTCGCCGATGCCACCGCCGACCCGACGGTGGTGGCGGCCGACCTGATCAGCCAGGCCGAGCACGGGCCGGATTCGGTCGCCGTCCTCGTGACCCCGGATGCAGCGTTTGCCGACGCCGTCGTCGCCGCAGTCGATGCGCTCCTCCCCCGCCTCCAACGGGCCGACATCATCCGGGCGTCGCTCGCCGAGCATGGGTTGATCGTCACGGCGCCGTCCATCGACGCCGCCGTCGACTTCGCCAATCGGTTTGCCCCGGAGCACCTGTCCGTGCAAACGGCCGACCCGGCAGGCGACGCTGCCGCGATCCCTGCAGCCGGGTCGGTGTTCCTCGGTCACTGGTCGCCCCATTCGGCGGGCGACTACGCCACCGGTGCCAACCACGTGTTGCCGACCG
Organism: Acidimicrobiia bacterium; assembly: GCA_030066755.1. GTDB lineage: Bacteria > Actinomycetota > Acidimicrobiia > Spongiisociales > UBA5794 > JASJAX01. Next base: position 7,797 of record JASJAX010000071.1, on the reverse strand, counting down.
GCGGTCTGGCCCGTGCCTACGGACCGCTCAGCGTGGAGGACTACGGCTCGTGGCGCCAGGTCCAGACGCTGACGCAGGACGGCCTTGCTGCGATCCGATCGACGGTCGGTGCCGTCGCCGACGCCGAGGGCCTCACTGCGCATCGGCTCTCGGTCGACATCCGATTCGAGGCCGCACGATGACGACGCCGAAGTACGAATGGCAACCGGGCGCCGCCGAGATCGCCAAGGCGGCCGGCATCCCCATCGAACGTGTCGAGCGCATGGACCAGAACACCTCACCGTTTCCGACCAACTGGGTGCCCGGGGTGATCGCCGACGCCGCAGGCCGGCTGAACGACTACCCCGACGCCTCGTATCGGAGGATCCGCGCCGCCGTCGGCCACAACCTGGGTATCGACGCTGATCACGTGGTTCCCGGAGCCGGCGCCGACGAACTCATCCTGCTGGCGGCTCGTGCATTCCTCGGCATCGCGAGGTCGGCCGCAGCCGCCGAACCGACGTACCCGCTGTACCGAATCGCCACCCTCCAAACCGGCGCAGAGTACGTACCGATTCCGATCGCGGGACCGGACTTCGACTTCCCTACCGATTCGGTCATCCGAGCCGCCCGCGACGCCGACCTCGTGTGGCTGTGTGTTCCGGGAAACCCGGTGGGTGGTCGACCGGACCACGAGGGCATCGCAGCGATCATCGCCGCCACCGACGGGATCGTCGTGCTCGACGCCGCCTACGGCGAGTTCGCCGACGACCGATGGGTCGATTCGGTCGATCGTCACCACAACCTGCTGGTGCTGCACACGTTGTCCAAGGCGTATGGCCTCGGTGGAGCCCGGGTTGGGTACGCGCTCGGACATCCCGACCTGATCGCGTCGATCGATCGAGTCCGGCCACCAGGGAGCCTGTCCGGCCTTGCCGTCGAACTCGCCGTCGCTGCGCTGGAGCATCCCCATCGGATGCGCGATGCCGTCAAGATTCTGACGACGCGCCGCGAGCGGCTCCGACCCCGGCTGGAAGCATTGGGTGCCCGGGTCCTCCCTTCACAGACCAATTTCCTGATGTGCGAGATCGGACCAAACGCCCATGCCGTCGAGGCGGCCCTGCGTCGCGAGGGTCTCGTCGTCCGGAAGTTCGATCCGTCCGGTCCCCTTGCTCACTATCTGCGGATCACCGTCCGCAGCCCCGACGCTCACGATCGTTTGATCGCCGCCCTCGAGAGGAGCCTCTGATGGCCCGTACCGCCGACGTTCACCGCAAGACCCTCGAGACCGACGTCCAGGTTCGGCTCGACCTCGACGGCTCGGGAGCTACCGAGATCACGACTGGAGTCGGTTTCTACGACCACATGCTCACCGCGCTCGGCCACCACGGCCTCTTCGATCTGTCGATCCGCACCGACGGAGACCTCGAGGTCGACGAGCACCACACCGTCGAGGACACGGCCCTAGTGCTCGGTCAAGCGTTCGCCGAGGCACTCGGGACCAGAGCCGGGATCGTTCGCTACGGCGACGCCACGGTGCCGATGGACGAAGCCGTCGCTACGTGCGTGGTGGACGTCGGTGGCCGACCGTACTCCGTCATCGACCTCCCGTTCACGACGGAGCGGATCGGAGCGCTCGGCACCCAGATGATCCCCCACGCCCTCGAGGCACTGGCACGTACGGCCGGCTTCACCCTGCACCTGACGGCAACCGGACGCAACGATCACCACATCGCCGAAGCCGCGTTCAAGGCGCTGGCACGAGCCCTGCGGGCCGCCGTGGCATTCGATCCGCGCCGCGAAGGTATCGCCTCTACCAAGGGGTCCACGTGAGCAGGATCGCCGTCATCGATCACGGCGCCGGCAACCTCGTGTCGATCGCCCAGGGACTTCGGCGGGCCGGAGCCGATGTGACGATCGTCGATCACCCCGGTGACTGGAGCGGATTCTCCGGCGTGGTGCTCCCCGGCGTTGGTACCACCGGCGCCGCCATGGACCGCCTCGATGCCCATGCGCTCTCCGAACCCCTTCGGGAGTGGGGTGGACCGCTCCTCGGCATCTGCGTTGGTCTCCAGCTCTTCTTCGACGACTCGGAGGAGGACGGGTCACATGGACTGGGATTCTTGCGTGGCTCGGTGCGACGCTTGACGGATACGCCGCGGCTCCCCCATATCGGCTGGAACGACGTGACGACGGAGCCCGACCCGATCTTCCGCGGGATTCCATCGGGAACGCCGTTCTACTTCGTGCACTCGTTCGCGCCGGCGGCCGACGACGACGGGGTTGTGATCGGAAGAACCACCTACGGCGCGACGTTCACCGCGGCGGTACGCGACGGCAACCGCGTTGGCGTGCAGTTCCACCCCGAGCGCAGCGGCCGGGCCGGACTTGCCGTCCTCGGGAACTTCGTCGACATCTGCGAGCAGGCCGATGCTGCGTAGACGCATCATCCCGTGCCTCGATGTCCACGCCGGGCGCGTGGTCAAGGGCGTGCAGTTCGTGGACCTCGTCGACGAAGGTGACCCAGTGGAGCTCGCCGAGCGGTATGTCGCCGAAGGCGCCGATGAGATCTGCTTCCTCGACATCACCGCGTCGAGCGACGCCCGACAGACCATGCTCGACGTGATCCGCCGCACGGCCGAGAACGTCTTCGTACCGCTGACCGTTGGCGGCGGAGTGCGCAGCGTCGATGACATGCGGGCCGTGCTGCGCGCCGGCGCCGACAAGGTCACGGTGAACACGGCAGCAGTCGAGCGCCCCGAATTGATCGAAGAGTGCGCCATTGCGTTCGGAAGGCAATGTGTCGTTCTCGCAATCGACGCCAAGAAGCGCAACGGAGGCTGGGAGGTGTACACCCACGGTGGGCGGACTCCCACCGATATCGACGCTGTCGCATGGGCGGTGGAGGCAACCCGACTCGGGGCCGGCGAGATCTTGCTCACCTCGATGGACCAGGACGGGACGAAGGACGGCTACGACCTGGAGCTCCTCACCGCCGTTCGCAGCGCCGTGGACGTACCGGTCATCGCCTCGGGTGGAGCCGGGACCATCGAGCACTGCGTCGAGGCCCTGTCGGAGAATCGGTCGGATGCAGTGCTCGCTGCGTCGATCTTTCACCGCAAGGAGATCGAGATCGCCGACCTCAAGGCGGGACTCGCCGCCGCCGGCATACCCGTTCGGGAGACGGCATGAACGACCGCGCCATCCTCGACGGTGTGCAGTTCGACAGTGCCGGACTCGTCGCAGGGATCGTGCAGGACGCCGACACCCGGAAGGTGCTGATGCTCGGTTGGCTCAACACGGAATCGCTTCGACTCACCTACGAGACCGGGCAGGTGACGTTCTGGAGTCGATCGAGGGGCGAGCTGTGGCGCAAGGGCGAGACCAGCGGCAACACGCTCGAGCTCGTCGATCTCGCCGTCGACTGTGACGGCGATGCGATCCTGATCACTGCCCGACCGGCCGGACCCACGTGTCACACGGGAACCGTGTCGTGTTTCGACGATGCCGACGGTCCTCCGGATCGGTCCTTTGCGGAGCTGGACCAGTTGTGGAGGGTCATCTCGCAGCGTGCGGAGGATCGACCCGCAGGCTCGTACACCGCTCGGCTCCTCGCCGGAGGTGTTGAGGGCCCCGGACGCAAGGTGACTGAGGAAGCGACCGAGGTGCTGCTCGCCGCCAAGGACCATGCGGCAAACCACGCCGACGATCAGCGGGTGGCGGAGGAGGCGGCAGACCTGGTGTACCACCTCCTCGTACTGCTCGCCGAGCGTCAGATCGATCCGACGCTGGTCCTGGAAGAATTGGCGGGACGCCGCCGCTGACGAACACCCTCTCGCTACCCCAGTACTTCCCTCATAGACTCGCCGGATGCGCCGCATTCCCGTCCTCGTTGCCTCACTTGCGCTCGTCACCGCTGCTTGTAGCGCGGGAACCGTCGATGTATCCGGCATTCCGGAGCTCGAGGCCACCTCGCCGGACGCGGTCCAGTCGCTGCTCGACACAACCACGCTGCCAACGGTCGTCAACGTGTGGGCTTCCTGGTGCATCCCCTGCCGCTCCGAAGCGCCGCTGCTCGACCGCGCCGCAGCCGAGTTCGCCGATCGTGTCCGATTCATCGGCATCAACGTGCGCGATTCCCAGTCCGGCGCCCGTGAGTTCATCGCCGAGTTCTTCCCCGACGCCGCTATCGAGCATCTCTTCGACCGCAACGGCGTCGTGCCCCCTTCACTCGGCGGATCGGGAGCGGTGCCGCTGACCTTCTTCTACGCCCCTGGAGGCGAACTCGTCCGGCTCCACAGCGGCGTCCTCGATGAACGGACCCTCGCGCTCGAAATCGACGAGATTCTCTCCCGAGCGAGCAGCTGAACATGGAGTTCACGCTGCTCTTCGCTGCCTTCTTCGGCGTTGCGGGTCTGTGGCTGATGCTGCGTTGGGAAGCGGCCCGAGGCAACGCGGCGGATTGCGCCGCTGATCTCTGGGAGATCGCCATCACCGCGGCCGTGGTCGGCGTCTTCATCGGACGACTCGCAGCAATGATCGGCGATGGCGTCAACCCGATCACCAATCCAGCGGACATCCTCATCGTGCGGGCCGGCGTTGCGACGGGGTGGGCCTCGGCGGCAGCGCTGGTCACGGTGGCCTGGCTCGGCCGAAAGGAGCTGTGGCCGGCGATGGACGGTCTGGCGCCCGCTGCGCTTGCGGCGCTCGGTGGCTGGCATGCGGGTTGCCTGGCACGAGCAACGTGTCTCGGAACAACCACCGACCTCCCGTGGGGCGTCGCCCAATCCCCCGGCGGGCCAGGCCGCCATCCGGTCGAGATCTACGCCGCCGTTCTGTTCCTCGTCGTGGCGATCGCCGTGGCGTTGTGGAAGGCCCGGGGTCGACCCGCCGCCGGGTTGCCTGCTGCCATTGCACTGATCGCCGCCGGCGGGATTCGACTCACGACGGAACCGTTTCGGCCGTCCCTCGGTGGCGGCCCGGTCTGGTGGTACCTCGCAGCTATCGCCATCGGAGCGATCGGCGGAGTCGTCGCCGTTCGACTGAGGCGACGACGGCCGTCGGATTCCCAACCGTGACGGCGTGTTCGGTCGATCAGTCGCCTCGCTTCCGGCGGAGCAGGCGACCGAACGTCTCCTCCTCCGGGTGCACCTCACGGCGCTGAACCGCTGGTTCCGGCACTCCTTCGGCTGTCGGCGCCGCCGGCGCCGTGACGAGCGCTTCCACGGGTGCCTTCGTTCGGGTGACCGACTCGCGCCATGCTTCGAAGTCGCCGCGGGCGACGACGAGCCGGCGAAGCGCCACATCGACCAAGAACAGCGCCAACGCCAGGCCGACCAGCCATGGCCACAGCGGCGACTCGGCCGCACCGCGACTGGGCGCAGGGTCGTAGACCTCCGCCGCAGTGGGTTCGACACGACCACCGGTGGACGCCGCGAGGTCCGCACCGAGTTGGGCGTCTGGCTCACGGAAGGCGAACTCGTCGGCATAGCCGGCGACCACACCGCTCGAACCCGACGCAAGCAGTCCATCTGCGTTCTCGACGGTGACGGCAACCCAGTACGCCCCGTCTCGCGCGACCGGCATGCGGCCACGGAACTCTGATTCGCCGGTCCGCTGGAGCGGCAACGAGCTCAGGTTGCCGGTGGCGTCGCGGATCGTGGCGATGGCGACCGCATCGAGCGGGACCTCGGCGTCGAAACGAACTTCGATTGCGCCGCCGTCGAACCGGACCTCGGGCGGCGTGTCGAGGCTCGGCGGGAGCACGTCACGAACCAACCGGCCCCAGAAGTCCACATAGCCGTCCCAGGTCAGCCAGTCCGCCGACCACCGTGAGGTGGCATCCGACATCCAGGCGCTGGCGCGACCCAGACCGCGCTGCCATGTCGCCAACAGCGGATCGCCCGGGCCCACCTCGAGCGGGATCGCGGCCGTGTCCTTCGGCCGAACGAGCACGTACCCGGCCAGCGGCGGTGATGCCGTGAGCCCGGCCGTCACTTGCGAAGCGGACCCCAATGCCGGAAGGAATGCCCCTTCGGCGATCAACGGACGTGCTACCCGTAACGTCTCCTCGACAAAGATCTCCGGGATTGCTTCGAGGTCGCGACCGGGGTAGAACTGGCCGCCGCCGAGCGCGGCCATCCGGCGCAGCGTCTCGCCGGTACCCTCACCCGTCCCGAGCACCGACAGGGTGATGCCCTCCGCAGCGATCTGCTGGGCAACGTCGAGCAAGCCCGGATCGTCGCCCCAGCCGTCGGTGAAGAGGACCATGTGGCGAATCTCCTCTGGCACCCCGCGGAGCGCCTCGAGTGCAACCTCGAGCGCAGGCGTGATCTCCGTGTCGCCGGCTGGAACCAGCGACTTCAAAGCCGAGTCAACCGTCTCGGCATCGGGCACGTTCATGAGGTCCAGCGCCCATCGCTGGCCCGACGTGAAGGCCAGGACACCGATCCGGTCCGTCGGCTGGAGTGCCTCGATCGCGAGCGCGGCGCCGGCACGGGAGATGTCGGTCTTGTTGATGCCACCGGCATCCGGTGAGTGGTCGGACACCCCGTCACAGTGGCAGTCGGCCATCGAGCCGGACGTGTCGATCACGAGCACCTGGGCGACCGGCTGGCGGCGGATCAGATCGTCCGGGTCGCTCGTCACCGGGAGGAGCTCCTCGAGCGCCGTGTCCTGATAGTCGCCGAGTCCGTAGGCCTGGTCTCCCCCGACGGTCACGAGGCCGCGGCCCAGCTCCTCGACGAACGCTGCGAGGTCGGCAGTGACGGCATCGGGTGGCGCCGGGACGTTGACGAGCACGACGCCGTCGTATGAGAGCAACCCGGCCGCATCCGGGATGGCCGTCAAAACGTCGACATCGAGACCCGCAGCTTCGAGACCCCGGCTCAACTCCTCGCCTTCACCGATGACCCCCTCGACCAACGCGATCTGCGGAGGCCCGAGCACTCGTACCAGCGCCTGACCCGCGTCATTCTCGGAAACGACATCGAAGGTCGCGTCGATGACGGCGTCGACTTGCAGGACACCCGTCTCATCGGCCGGGATCTCGACGTCGACCCGATTGAGACCCGCCTGGAGATCGACGTCGACCACGACCTCCTGCATTCCTGCGGTCACGGTCAGTCGGGCAGGACCAGCAACGGTGGCTTGCACATCGATCGTGACCGGAACCACGTCACCCTCCCGGGCCGTGACCGGAGCATCGATCCGTTGGATCAGGGCGTCCGACGCCCTCCCGGTGGTGAGCGTGATCACGTCGACGGCAATGCCGGCGTCGGCGAGCTCCTGCGCGGTCGCCCTCGCATTGCCGGTGGTTTCGACGGCGTCGGTCAGCACGACGATGCGTCGGGATCCCTCGGTCGGGAGAATCGCCGCACCGGCACGCAGGGCTGATGCCAGATCGGTTGCCGATGCGTCGACCCGCGCTTCGATCCCGTCAAACTGCGGCGTCTCACTCAACGCCTCGTCGAGTCGGAGCTCACGGCCGAAGACGCCGATCGCCGTCAGGTCGGTTGCGCCCGCCGCAGTGATCGAATCGCGAATGAACGTCTCCTGCGCTTGACGTGCGTCGGCCGTCATGGACGACGATCGGTCGAGGAGGAAGAGCACCGATCGCTGCGGTGAGGTTCGTACGAGCAACGGCTGCGCCAAGGCCAACACGAGCAGTGCGATGCCGGTGACCCGCACACCGACTGCGATCCGATGCTGGCGGCGGGGCACATGACGACGGCCGTACCGCGCCGTGACGAGCGTCAGGCCGAGCGCGGCGGGGAGCGCCAGAAGCCACCACGGAGTCACGAACCTCATGAAGCCGCT
>JASJAX010000070.1 GCA_030066755.1 Acidimicrobiia bacterium | reverse complement strand
GGACTGACGACTGTCGACTTGACCTTGGCGAATGCGAGGTCGCCCGGCTGCCGCGTCGATCAGCGATCGACGAGAGTGCGGGGGATTGACACCGACACGGCGACGGCCCGAGAGTGGCCCGGCCAGCCGGCTGCAGTAGGCGGGGCTGCCGCATACCAATACAGCCCCGCCGACGTGTGCCGGCGGCCTGGGTCAGTTGGAGACGGTGACCGAGACCGTCGCCGTGTCGATGTCATTGCCGGCGTCACTCACCTCGTAGGTGAGTTCGTCGACGCCGGAGAACCCTGCGTTCGCGGTGTAGGCAAGTGCACCGGTGCCCAGCACTACGACAGTGCCGTGCGCAGGATGTTGGGTGATCGTCACCTCGAGGGCATCGCCGTCGACATCCGTGTCGTTGGTGAGCACCAAGATGATGATCATGGAGCCGGCGACCGCTGTTGCGATGTCGTCGGCTGCGATGGGGGCATCGTTGACCGCACCGACCGTCACCGTCACCGTGCCAACCGAAGTGTTTCCGGTCGCATCGGTCAGCGTGTAGGTGAACGTGTCGATACCGTTCCAGTTCTCGTCGGGGGAGTATTCGAAGAGGCCAGGCCCTGCGGCCATCACCACGCCGTGCTCGGCCGGCGAGGCAACGGCAACCGTCAGCAAACCGGCGGCCTCAGGGTCAAAATCGTTCGTGAGCACATTGACCACCACGGTGCCGTCCTCGTCGACTGAGGCGCTGTCGGCGCCGGCAGTCGGGGCGTCGTCGATACCGGCGATGAAGACGGTCACCTCGGCGACGGCCGTGCCGCCGTTCCCGTCCGTCACGATGTAGCTGAAGGTCTCGAGAGCGCTGGCGTCGTCGTCCATGGCATCGAACGAGGCGGGCGGCGTGTAGCGGACGGTGTTGTCGGGGTTGATGACGACCGTGCCGGCGATGGCGGAGGTGTCGACTGATGCGACGCTGAGGTCCTGCTCCTCGGCGTCGCTGTCGTTGCCGAGAACGTCGATTTCGATTGCGGTGTCCTCGTCCGTTTCGCCAATGTCGTCCGACGCCGTCGGAGCATCGTTCGTTCCACCGATCACGACGGCGACGTTCGCCACGTCGGACTCGCCCTTGGTGTCCGCAACGGTGTAGGCAAAGGCATCTTCGGCAACTGCGCCCTCATCGAGCGTTGCGACGGCGGCGCCGGCTGCGTAGGAGAAGGTGCCGTTCTCGTTGATCGACACAGTGGCGCCGGATTCGAGGGAAACCTCGGCTTCGCCCACCACGGGGGTGCTTTCGATGGCAACGACCTTGATCGGATCTGCGTTCGGATCCGCGTCGGGGCCGGAGCCGTTGTCGACCAGCAGATTGCCGACGAGCACTGCGTCCTCACTCACGTTGAAGTGATCGTCTGCGGCTTGGGGAGCGTCGTTGAGGTCGTCTTCGCAGGTGAAGGGGCGCTCGGACTCGCAGCGATCGAAGTCGGCGTTGCCACGGGCGACATCTGCGCCGGCCTCTCCGATGAGGATGTCGTTCCCAACGCCGCCACGGAGGTTGTCATCGCCGAGTCCGCCGGAGAGCGTGTCGTTGCCACTGTTGCCGCGCAGCTTGTCGTTGGCGGGGCCGCCGATGAGGGTGTCGTCGCCGCCTCCACCGAAGAGCCAATCGGCGTGGGCACCACCGTCGAGGGTGTCGTCTTTGGAACCGCCGAACAACCAGTCCTTGCCGGCCTCGCCGAAGAGTTCGTCCTCGCCGCCGTTGCCGTAGATCATGTCCATGGCGCCGCCGCCGAAGATCCGATCGTTGCCGTTGCCACCCCTGATGGTGTCGGTTCCGAACCCGCCGCAGATGATGTCGTCGCCGCCGCGGCCGTTGATCTCATCGGCGCCGCTGAGACCACTGATTATGTCGTCGCCGCTCGTGCCGACAATGACATCGTCGCCAGACGTACCGACGATCGTCGGAGTCAGGCCATCGCAGAGGGGGCTCGCCGCAGCAGCGGGTCCAGCGATGAAGAGAGAACTGGCCAGCAGGCCGACGGGCAGCAGTGCCCTGATGACGCTTTTGCGAGCATCCATGCTCGTGTCCTCCGACTAGTCCATCCGTGGCTATGAAGGTCTTGAGTGATGCCTTCGGCGATGCGCCCGATTTTCTTGACTAGTCAAGATGACCATTCGCGGAATAGTCACTCGCCGGCGCTTATGCGCCCGGAGACGGCCGCCTCAGGCGGCCTTCGTCTCAGGTCTCAGGTCTCAGGTCTCAGGTCACCCGGCCCCTGCACGCCGACGGTCCCGGACCGCGCACCCAACAGAGGGGCAACCTTGCGGCCGCCCCTCTGGCTTGTGACTTGGGACTTGTGACTTGGGACGTTCTGGCCGGCGGAGCCGGTCAGAACCTCAGCCAGCCTTCGTCTTCCAGGGTCTCCAGGTCGCTCTTCAGGATGCCTTTGGCGGAGATGGTGTAGAGCGCATCGTCGACTACGACCGAGCGGAGGATCTGTGCTCTCCAGTCCCAGTTGCCGTCGTCGGACTCACCGCCGGGGTGGATGACCCGTTCTGTGTCGCTGATCTCGTCGTCGTCGATCGTGACGGCGAGGGCACCGAACCAGACCTCGTCCTTGCCTTCGTCCCAATGCCATTGCTGGACGGGCATGACGGCGAGGCCGGTCTCCGCCCAGTACAGGAATGCCCGGTGGTCCCATTCCACTGCCGACGACGATCCCTCGTCCAGGGTCAGCTTGGCGACCCGAACCGGATCGGCTGGATCGGACACGTCGAAGATCGACACCTGGCTGCCCTGGATCCGGCCCTGCTCGGTCGCGTCCTGGCCGATGCCGAGGATGAGGCCGTTGCCGAGCGGATGCAGGTACGCCGAGTAGCCGAGGATCTTCAACTCTCCGACGACCTCCGGATTCTCTGGATCGGAGAGGTCGACGGTGTACAGCGGATCGGTCTGACGGAACGTGACCACGTAGGCAATGTCCTCGACGAAGCGCACGGAGAAGATGCGTTCGGTCTTGCCGAGGCCATCGACCCGGCCGATTGTCTCGAGTTCGCCGTCGTTCGCCTGGAGCACCGTGATGAGTGACTCGCTGTCGAATCCACGGTCACCCCACCACGTCGGGCTGGTCGTCGACGCCGTGCGCAGCAGCCCGTCGTGTTCGCTCATCGCAAACTGGTTCAGGAGGTATCCGTCGATCTCTCCGCTCGCAACGTAGGTCGAACGGGTCGGGTTGCTGATGTCGAACTGGTGGATCTCGGTCGTCACCCCGTCGGGGAGTTCGTCTTCCTCGCCGGCCTGCATCGGTCCCCAGAACTGCCATTGTTGGGTGGCGACATACAGGTTCTCGGTCGAGGCGTACACCGTGTCGCCGGTGGCCAGTACCCCGGTTGCGTCAACGACCTCGAGGCCGTCTTTGAGGTCGATCGTGGCGACGGACAGCATGTTCAAACCCGAGTATTCCTTCGGGTGATTCGCCCGCTCACAGTCGAACAAGGTGCCTTCGGCAACCACGTCACCGTCGGCGTCGGTCACGAGCACATAGGGGATCCAGTTCTCAGCCGTCGAGTTGCGGATCAGTTCCTGGTTCGCCTCGGTGGCCTCACGCTCGGCCTTGAGGCCCGAACCCTGCGGGAACTCCCACGCAAAGCCGACGGGTCCCGACGTCAGGACGAGACGGACGACACCGTCGACCATCCGGGCCGAGATGTACTGCCCGTCGACCACCATCCGGCGCACGATCTCGGGGTCATCGTCGGCGATCGTGAGCTCAACGAGCTGGACCGTGGGGGAGTGGTACCCGGGGTTGTAGGCAACATCGCCCTCGAACACCGGGTAGACGCTGGACCAATTGGATGCCATGAGGAGCACCCGATCTCCCGAGAGGAACATGTCGCTTGCGTAGAGGTCCTCCAGCTGCAGGCTGCCCAGAAGCTCCGGTTCGTCGCCGGTGACGTCGACGACCACGAGGCGACCCTCAGTGATCGCCACGATGCGCTCACCGTCCGTCTTGACGAGATCCGGTTCGTCGACACCGACCTCCTGGAGGTTTGTCGTCGAGTAGTTCGGCGCCGAGCTACCGCCGCCGGCCTCTCCGTCCGCAGCCGGTGCTGCGAGTTCGACGGCCACATCATCGATCGCCATGCCGCCGCGCCACATCCACGGAGTCGGGCCGCCTTCGAGTCCGTACGGGCCCACCATTTCGAGTGCCTTCGGGATGATGTAGTCCAAGAACGCATCACACGCGTCGAACGGCACGAGGGCATTCGACGCCAGTACGGCCTGCTGTGTGGGGCCTTGTGTGATCGGTGGGAGGATCGAGCCCCGCGTCGTCGGCGTTGGCTCGATGTCGTTGCATGCGGTCACGGCAACCGCCACCACGATGGCTGCCGTCATGATCCTGGTCCGGTTCCTCATCTGCATTCCTTCCCTGAGGTCTCGTGGCTAGGAGGGTCGGAGGGTGCAAAAAGGTTCCCAAGCACGAGACCCCGGCTTGCCGGGGTCTCGTGAGTACTGAGTACCGAGTACCAAGTACTGAGTACGGAAAACCCGGCAACGCCGGGGTTTCCCGCTGAACTCGCAGCTCGCTGCGGCCTGGTGCTTCCTCGAGGGCTAGCGAGTGTCGGTTCGCAATTGCCAAGCGCCCACGGCGGCGAGGACGCCGGCGGCGTAGAAGACGAGCTCATAGAAGAGCCTCGCTCCGGAGTAGCGCACGCTCTCGATGAGCGTATCGTCGACGAAGTCGTAGAACGCCATGATGACAATCGCCCAGGCGCCGACCTTGACGATCGTCCCGTACAGCGGGTGCCACGGAGCGTCCTTTCCGCTGTAGTAGAAGTACATCGCCGCGAGCAGGCCGAACGGGATCAGGAGCTCCGCCTTCGAGAGGCTGTAGTCATCGAGGATCAGCGACGCCCACAGCCAGTTGACAACCAGAATCACCAACACCGCCGCTGCGATCAGTCGCTCGCCGCCGGTCAGCTGGTTGCTGACGTTCTTCACGGCCTCCTGAATCTCATCGGCTGCCGATGGCTCTTTCGCCTCGTCGTTGGCGGACGCGCCTGTGTCATCGGTCATCGTGTCTCCCCTCACGGTGCGTGCTCCGCAGCCTAGAGACCCCCACCACCGGTATGCAGAACCCGTCGTGGGATTCGTCACGATCGCCGCCGGCCCCAACCTGTGACCTGTGACTTGAGACTTGAGACTTGGGATTGAGGCCGCCCCGTTTTGCCGCAGGCCACGGGAATCCTGCGGCCTCAAATCAGCATCTGGCTCGGTTCACGCCGGAGGTACTGCCCGTCGCCCTTCGACCCGAGATAGGTGTCGTTCTCCACGATGACCTTGCCGCGCGACATCACGACGGCTGGCTTCCCGGAGATCCTCATGCCCTCGTAGGCGGTGTAGTCGACGTTCATGTGGATGGTGTCTGCCGAATAAGTGAAGGGTGCGTCCGGATCGAAGACCACGATGTCGGCATCACTCCCGACGGCGATGGCGCCCTTCTTGGGGTAGAGGCCGAACATCTTGGCCGGCGCCGTACAACACACCTCGACCCAGCGATTGAGGCTGATCCGACCGTCGACAACCCCTCCCTGATACATGACGTTGAGTCGCTCCTCGACCCCGGGGAGCCCATTCGGGATCGCGGTGAAGTCGTCCTGCCCGAGGCGCTTCTGGCGGCCGAGGCGCCGAGGTCCATCCAGATCGTCGTCGTAGTAGAACCCGGCGTGATCGGTTGAGACGATTTGGAGGTCGTTGCGTGCCAGCGCGTTCCACAGGTACTCCTGGTGACCCTCGGCTCGGGGGCGAATCGGAGTCGAACACACGTATTTGGCGCCCTCGAATCCTGCAGCACACACGTGACGCTCCCAATCGAGGAACAGGTACTGCGGGCACGTTTCGCCGAACACGTTGAGGCCCCGATCGCGGGCGCGGGTGAGTTCGACAACCGCTTCCTTGGCCGACATGTGCACGATGTAGAGCGGCGCGCCGGCGATCTCGGCGAGGATGATGGCCCGGTGCACGGCTTCGGACTCCGTCGTTGGAGGGCGCGTCGTCGTGTGGTACTTCGGGTCGGTCTGGCCGCGTTGGATCGCTTGCTCGCGCAACACGTCGATGGCGATGCCATTCTCGGCATGCATCATGATCGTGGTCCCGGTCTCGGCGGCTCGCTGCATCATGCGGAAGATCTGACCGTCGTCCGAATAGAGGACACCGGGGTACGCCATGAAGAGTTTGAAGCTCGTCACGCCTTCGCCGATGAGCGTGTCCATCTGTTTCAGGGCGTCCTCGGTGACGTCGCCGACGATCATGTGAAACGCGTAGTCGATGGCGCAGTTGCCCTCGGCTTTCTCCATCCACGCGGCGAATCCGTCCATCACGAGCTCGCCCTTGAGCTGGTTGGCGAAATCGATGATCGTCGTCGTTCCCCCGTGGGCGGCGGCCCTGGTGCCGGTCTCGAAGTCATCCGACACGAAGGTGCCGCCGAACGGCAGATCGAAGTGGGTGTGGGCGTCGATTGCCCCTGGGATCACATACTTCCCGGACGCATCGATCACCCGATCGGCTCCAGCCGACCAGCCGTGGTCGCCTGCCGCTACGCCGACGATCGACTCGCCTTCGACCAGGACGTCGGCGTCGACCGTGTCGGTTGCAGTCACAACGGTCCCGCCGCTGATCAGAGTCCTCGCCATCGGTCTCCCTCCGTTCGTGTCGTGTGCCAGGCTTCTCCAGCCTTCATCACTGCTCCGCCAACAGGCCGTAGGTCTCGGGCCGGCGGTCCCGGTAGAACGCCCAGGTGCGGCGCACCTGCCCGATCAAGTCCAGATCGAGGTCCCGGATGAGAAGCTCATCTTCGGCATCTGAGGCAGCCGCTCCGACGAGCTGCCCGCGTGGATCGACGAAGTACGACGACCCGTAGTAGTCGTTGTCACCAAACGCTTCGGTGCCGACCCGATTGATCGCCCCGACGAAATACTCGTTGGCCACGGCCGCCGCAGGCTGTTCGAGATTCCACAGGTGCATCGACAGGCCGCGACTCGTGGCCGACGGATTGAAGACGATCTGAGCGCCGGCGAGCCCCAGGGCACGCCATCCCTCGGGAAAGTGTCGGTCGTAGCAGATGTAGACGCCGATGCGGCCGGCGTTGCGGGTCTCGAAGACCGGGTATCCGCCGTTGCCGGGACGGAAGTAGAACTTCTCCCAGAAGCCGGGGAGGTGGGGGAGGTGGTGTTTGCGATACCTCCCGAGGAAGGCACCGTCGGCATCGATCACGGCGGCAGAGTTGTAGAAGACGCCATCGGCTTCCTGCTCGAAGATCGGGACGATCAGTGACATTTCGGTGTCGCGAGCCAGGGCCATCATGATCTGCGTGGTCGGGCCGCTTGGGATCGGCTCGGCGTCTTCGAAGTGTCGCTCCTCCTCGACCTGACAGAAGTAGGGACCGGCGAAGAGCTCCTGGAAGCAGAGCACCTGGGCGTTCTGATCGGCTGCCTGCCGGGCGAAGTCGATGTTCCTGGCGATCATCGAATCCTGGTCACCCGTCCAAGCGGTCTGGACGACGGCGGCCCGAACCACGTTTGGCATCGAGACGTCCTTCCTTCGCGACACGGCCGACGGGTACACCGAACGCCCGCCTCAACCTAGCCCCCGACCGTTGGTCGGTGGGATCGACCCGGCCCCGAACTGCCTTCACAGAACGGGGCCGGGTGCTGCTGGGTTTCGGTAACCGAGCCTCAGGTGGCTTTCGAGCGTCCGATCGGCGCCCATGCGGCGCCGGCGATCCCGATGATCAGGAACAGGATCGGGAGCCCAAACACGGTGAGGCGATCGAGGGGCCAGATACCCCAGAGGAACAAGCACAGCGCCAGGAAGATCCCAAAGAAGAACCCCGAGACTGCGCCGAGAACTGGTCGGCCCTTCATATCACGATCTCCCCGTTGTCGTCCGGAAGTCCGGGATCGATGGGTGGATCCCCGTTCGGCGGGGGCGGCGGTGGTCCGCTTCCTGGTCCGCCGGACGGTCCGCCGGCGGGCGCAGTGCGGAACTCCACACGAACCCGGAATGCGATGATCAGCCCTGAGGCAGTGATGATGAGACCCGCAACGGCGATCCAGCCGACGAGGGTTCCGAGCGGGTTGCCCTCGAGCTTGATCATTGCAAAGCCCGCACACGAGCCACCATCCGCCTTGTGCCTGCCGTCGACTCGCCAGATGCCGGGAACACGGCCGATCGGCACCCGCTTGTCGACCTCCTCATAGAAGTCGTCCAGCTCGTAGACGCCTGCGTTGGAGATCTGGACGGCGTTGTTCGTCTTCCAGTCGTCGACCTTGATCAGGAACCCAGCAACATTCACGTAGATCGCACCGGAGCCGTTGGTGTTCGGCATGTTGGCGGTGCCTTCCCAGGCGATCTTGATGCCTTCTTCGTTTGGGATCGGGATCGCGTTGCCCGGCGTGTCGTTCGCCGGCGTGTAGCGCACTCCCTTGATCTCCGCCGAGCCATCGCAGATGCCCTGGCCCTCGGTGATCGACGCCGATGCCACCGGTGCCAACGCCACGATGAGCATCGCAGCGAGTAGGCCGCTCACTGCCATTCTTCGTTTCACGAATTGACCTCCCCTCGTTGCTGCAAGGCTATCGGACTCAGGGCCGGGATTGTTGGATCGCCGGTCGAGTCGTCCGTCGTCAGGCAGAACGCTGTGTCAGCCGGGAGCGGGACGCGGCAGCCATGTCCCGTGTGACGTGAGGCCAAGTCGTCGGTCCGAAACGGCTTGACGTCAGAACGGGGGACGCGCGCTGTTGCGACTGACGACTGACGACTGATTACTCCGCCTCCACCTCATGCCCACGCGAGGCGAGCTCGTGCTCGACCGCTTCGATGTCGTCGGGGGAGGTGTGGGCGGCGCGCCAGTAGCAGTAGCCGGTGGGGAGGAAGAAGAGCTGGAAGAGCGCGAGGCCGACGGCGTAGTTGACGGGGGGAGGGAACGCTCGCTCGATGGCGCCGGCCACTGCGGTGGTGAGGCCGTTGCCCGATGAGCGCCCGAGACCGTTGGCGAGGTTGGCGACCCCGAACACGGTGCCTCGGTGCTCGGGCAGGTTGACGTCGGCCACGAGTGCGAGTGCGTTCGGCGAGTCGGCCGACGTCAATGCCAGGGCGAAGCCACCGCTCAGGAAGGCAATGGCCACCCACGGATTCGTGACGATCTCTCGAGCGATCTCGGCAATGATCGTGAGCGTCCCGGCGTTCTCCGTGACGTCGAGGCCGGTCATGGGTACGAAGAAGAAGACCATGAAGAACGGGATCGCGCCGAGGATGCCGATCGTGGAAAGCGTCGCCCGTCCTCGCTTCGATCGGGCCTGCCAACGATCGCCGATGTGGCCGCCGAGGATCGACGTCAGTGCACCGACCGTGATCATCGTGGCGAACACCCCACCAACTCGGTTGGCCGTGGCCGTCGTGTATCCCTGAGCGAGCACTTTCTCCTGGTAGAGCAATGGCACCCAGATCAGCGATCCGTAGGCGAACTGGGCGAACAACCCTTGGAAGACGAGCCACCGGTTCGTCATCCGCTTCCACAAGAGGGGGAGGTGGGACGGTTCGATGCGGTAGTCGTAGATCTCCCCCTCGAGGGTCGGTTCCCGGTACCCCCGGGGCACGTCGAACGTGAGGAGATAGAGAAGTGCGAAGACAAACCCGCCGACGGCGATCACGATGAATGGAGTCCGCACGGTTTCCGCACCGAGCTGGCTCGACATCAGACCGCCGATCATGGTCCCGATGCCCTGACTCAGCCCCCAGAAGCTCAACGCCAGGCCGCGGCGCTCTGGGCGAACCAGGTCACTCACGACAGAGAATCCGACCGATGCAACCGCACCGAGCCCGAGCGCAGTGACCATCTGCCAGGTGAAGAGCATCCCGTACGAATTCGCCGTTGCGGTCAGGAGCGAGCCGAATGACCAGATCAGTGTCCCCCAGAACAGCAGCGCCTTCCGTGCGGTTCGATCGCCGAGGTATCCCCACGGCACCGACGACAACGCTGTCACCAGGATGCTGGCGCCGGTCAATCCCCCGAGAGCGATGTCCGAGGTGCTGAGGGCCTCCTCGAGCGGGTTGATCATTCCCGGGATGACGGCGAGCGCGGCGTTGTCGAGCGAGGCGAGGACCACGAACACGACGATCGTGAACACGATGTGACCCTGGCCACCCCACCACCGAGGCCGACGAGAACGAGCAGTCATTGAGCGGCATTCTGGCAGGGCTCGCTCGCTCCGCTCGCTCGCAGTACTGAGTACCGAGTACTGAGTACCAAGACAGTCGGAGAACGGATAGGTCTGGGATCAGGTCAAGTCGAGGACCGGGTCATCCCCGGAGTACGCATGCCCGGACCCGCTGCTTCGCACGGTTCCTGAGCTCGAGTCGCCGGCGGCGTTCAACTCCTCGGTGATCGAACCGGACGTCGGCAACCTGCAAGCTGCCTCGAACGCGTTCGGCGTGAGTGCTTGCGGTCTCTGTACTCAGTACTCGGTACTCAGTACTCCGGCCGAAGGCCGGACTGCGGCGTCATCCGGCGCTCGAGAGCGCGTCCCACAGTGCGCCCGTCAGGACGTCGTAGCCCAGCGCCGTGGGGTGGATATCGGGTTCGACGTCGCGCATGTACGTCGTGGTGCCGACCGTGGCCTGCATGGGGGTGAAGCCGTCGGCGGCGAGGAAGCCTCGTTCGACGGCGGCCAGGGTGGCGATGGTGTTGAGGCGGCTGAGCGTGGTGTTGCTCTCGGTCTCGAAGGTGACGAGTTCACCGTATCCGAAGGAGAACGGGTTGTAGGCGGACAAGAAGATGATGGTTGCATCGGGGAAGGCGAGGACGAGACGGTCGAAGATCTCGCCGATGTTGCGCTCGTATGCGGCGAGGGATGCTTCGAGGCGCTCTTGGCATTCTGGATCCTGGAAGTCGGCGCTGCACGTTGGGGAGCCCAAGTGGCCGAGCAAGTCGTTCGCGCCGATGTCGATCGTGACATAGGCAACATCCCGCTCGTTGCTGATGCGCTCCGCTTCGGCGAGTTGTCCGCCGTTGAGCAACGTTCCGGAGGTCTCGCCGGACACCCCGAGGTTGATCAGCCCGTACTCGGTGCCGTCTCGATCCTCGAGCAGCGCATGGAATCGGGAGACATAGCCGAGCTCTGAGTCGTCGACCCCAACGTTGGCGGCCAGGGAGTCCCCGAGGGCCAGGTAGACCGGTGTGCCACTGCTGCGTGTGCCCTTCACCCGGCCGGGGCCGAAACGGGGCACTACGGACACGCTCTCCGGCGTGAGCGCCTCGGCCTCCCCCAGGGCGGCGAGGACGTCGGCGGACTCGATCGTGGCATTCGTTCGGTTGACTCCGGTGATGATGATCTTGTCCGAACCGATCGTGATCTCCTGGATGTCCGCACCCTGCTCGGCGACCGCAGCTTCGAGGTCGGCGACGCTGGCGATCATGTCCTCGACGGCACCACGACCGACGCCGGGCAGTGTGAACATGCCGACGTCGATGTCGACGATCTCCAACTCGATCGAGCCTCCCGTGACCTCGGCCGAGAGCACACCCTCCAGGTTCAGATCGCCGCTCTTGAATGCTCCGACGAACGCAATCCGGGCGGGATCGCCGATCTCGTTGGTGATGTCGAAGCTGACGCTGCGCAGCGGGTTCTCGGTCTCAGCCAGGGCATTCTGCAGTACCGCATTGAGTTCGGCCTCTTCGAGCTCGAGCCGGAAGCCGGAGTCCTGCGCAGTGACCCGAATCTTGGACTCTGCGGTGAAGAGCGCGGCCTCGTCCGCCGGTTCGGTACCGCCGGCAGAACCGGAGAACACGGCAGCGGCGATCTGGGCGAGGCCGACGCCGACGATCGCAATCGAACCGATCAGCACCACCGTGAGCACGATGAGCGTGATTCTTCCGACGAGCGGAGTGCCGAAGCTCGCCACCACGATCGCAGTACTCAGGACGAATCCGAGGGCGAGCAGTCCGAGGAACTCGCCGACAAGGAGCAGGCAGAGGAGTCCGGCAGCGAGCGCCGCGAAGATGCCGACGAAGATCAGCGGTGCCCGACGCGCCGATCGTTCCGCAGCGATCGTCGCCGAGCCGGTTGGGTCGGCCTGTGCCGGCCCTCGCGGGTCGCTGAACATTGTGGCTGCCACCCCCGATGTGCCTCCGGCCCAGTGTGGACTGCCGCCGAGCGAGTCCGGTTGGGATACCGGCGGCTCTCGGCGGGTGCCGGCCCGAATGATCCTGCGGGCGAACAACCGTCCACACTGGTCCGTCTCGGAGCATACTGTTCGTCGCCGATTGACCACAGAGCGCCACACCGTTCGGGCAGGCCCACCGGCGCAGGTCGGTCTCACTACGCTGACGGCGGGGCCGGGGTGGCCCTGAGGGAGCCGACGAGGAGAGCAGTGAGCCGTCCGAATCCGCACTGGAGACCCGACGACGCCACCGTGGCGTACGCCAATGTGACGGCCTTGATGCACCGACTCGAGTTACCGGACTACCCGGCATTGCATCGGTGGTCGGTCGAGGATCGTGCCGGCTTCTGGTCCGCTGTGATCGATGAGCTCGGGATCGTCTTTGAGCGCCCTCCCGAGACAACCGTGTCGGGATTACACAACCCGGAGACCGTGCGATGGCTGCCGGGAGCTCGCATGAACATCGCCGAGAGCTGCTTCGCCCATCCCGGCAACACGCCGGCGATCATCACTCGGATCGACGGTGCGGTGCACACGATCAGTCGAGAGGATCTCCACCGCCGCGTGATGCAAGTCGTCGATGGGTATCGAACCGCTGGTTTCGAGCCGGGTCATCGAATCGCCATTGCGATGCCGATGACGGTCGAAGCCGTCGTCGCCTATCTCGGCATCGTGTGGGCAGGGGGCACGGTCGTGTCGATTGCCGACAGTTTCGCCGCCGAGGAGATCGAGACCCGGCTACGGATCACCGGTACGACGACGGTCATCACCCAGGACCGGATCGTGCGCGGCGGCAAAGAGCTCCCGATGTACGAAAAGGTCATCGAGGCCGGCGCCGGTCACGCCATCGTCGTCGACACCGGGGGAGCGATCCCGCTTCGGCGAGGCGACGTTGCCTGGGGGTCGTTCCTCGGTGCCGGCGGAACGTTTGCACCGGTGGCGGGAGATCCGGAGACGGTGACGAACATCCTGTTCTCCTCCGGCACGACCGGTGACCCCAAGGCAATCCCGTGGACACATCTGACGCCCATCAAGTCGGCCATGGACGGCCGCTACCACCACGACATCCATGCCGGCGATGTCGTTGCGTGGCCCACGAACTTGGGCTGGATGATGGGTCCGTGGCTCATCTACTCGTCGCTCATCAACGGTGCGGCCATGGCGCTGTACGACGATGTTCCGACGTCCGTCGGTTTCGTGCGGTTCGTCGCCGACGCCGGCGTCACGATGCTGGGCACGGTCCCCAGCTTGGTCGCCGCATGGCGGGCCGGAGATGCCCTCGATGGGGTCGATTGGTCGTCGGTGCGGGTATTGAGCAGTACCGGCGAGGCTTCGAATGCAGGAGACACGGCCTGGCTCATGGATGCTGCCGGTGGTGTGCCCATGATCGACTACTGCGGGGGAACGGAACTGGGCGGCGGGTACATCGCTTCAACGGTGGTCCAACCGTCCGTCCCTGCCATGTTCTCGACGCCGACGCTCGGCATGGACCTCGTGTTGATGGACGAGGGTGAGCTCGCGACGAGCGGTGAGGTCTTCCTCGTCCCACCGTCGATCGGCATGTCGCAGCGCCTCCTCAACCGCGACCACCACGAGGCGTACTACGCAAGCACGCCGACCTGGAAAGGGACGCGGCTGCGACGCCACGGTGATCATCTCGAAGACGTCGGCGATGGCTATCACCAGGCGCACGGCCGCACGGACGACACGATGAACCTCGGCGGGATCAAAGTGTCCAGTGCCGAAATCGAGCGGGTGGTTCAACGTGTCGACGGCGTAGCGGAGGTCGCCGCGATCGCAGTCGAACCCGATGGGGGCGGCCCGAGCCGGCTCGTCCTCGTCGTGGTGGCGGTCGACGGCGTCCAACTCGATCCCGACGGCCTCCGGAGTGCAATGCAGCATGAGATCCGGACGCACCTGAATCCGCTCTTCAAGATCCACGAAGTCGAGATCCGGACATCGTTGCCCCGGACTGCCTCAGCCAAGGTGATGCGGCGCACACTCCGCGGCGAGTACCTCGGCTGATCGTTCAGGTTGCGGACCCTCGGGTCGGCAACATCGTGGTCTGGAGATTGGATGTTGCGGCGACCGCCTGGGGTCGCACCGGATTCGAGCTCGAGGGCGCAGCGGCCGGCAGGTTCCTACAATCGACGGATCCGACCAGGAGGATCCGTGCCGCCGCCCGGCAAGCCATATGCGTCCTTGCGAGAGCGCATCATCGGTGAACGCGGGGTGATGATGTTGATCGGTGGCGCCGACACCGGCAAGACCACCCTGGGCAAGTTTCTGGCAGCGGACGCCCTTGCGGCAGGGATGACCGTTGCGTATGTCGATGCCGACATCGCTGCGGCGACGGTGGGCGCACCGGCGTGCGTCGGCCTCAAGTGGATTTCCCGCCCCGAGGACGTCGAGTCGTTGTCCGTCGCCGACGAGCTTCGGTTCGTGGGATCGACGGAGCCTCATGGCGTCGTGTTGCCCCACGTTGTCGCCACCTCCGGGCTCGTTGACCTAGCGAAGAGCCGAGCCGACCTCGTCGTGGTCGACACCACCAGTGTGGCCTCCGGCGTCGTCGGTCAAACGCTGAAGTACCACCTCGTCGAGCTGACCGATCCGTCGCTCGTGATCGCCATGCAGCGGGGACGGGAAATGGAGCCGACGATCGGGATGCTCCAGCGCTTCCTCGGCACACGGATCGCTCGATCGCTTCCGCACGAGGGACTCGCCCCGCTGAGCCCGATCGAGCAGCGTGCACGCCGCATCGAGGCATTCCGGTTGGCGCTGCCGGCACCGCTGCCGCGGTGGCGCGTGCAGTCGGGTGTCTTCGCCCCGACCCTCCCCGAGGAGTTCGATCTCGGTCGGCTCGACGCCATGCTGGTCGGCGTCCAGGACGGCGAGGGACGATGCCTCGGTCTCGGCGTCCTGGAACACACGAAGGGGTTCCTGCGCGTGGCGACCCATCAAGGTGAAGCGATGAAGGGCCTCCGTCTCGGATCCCTCAAGCTGGATCTGGAGAACTACACGACGGCGAGAGTACGGCTGCGGCAACTCATTCTGGGGGTCTAGTTGGCGGGCACGGCCCGCCGTCCCAGGTCCCAAGTCTCAAGTCCCAAGTCGTCCGGAGTCGCAGGCTCCAAGTCGTGCAGAGTCCCGAGTCGCAAGTGCTGTTTGCCCTACCTCTGAGATCTGGGACCTGTGACCTGAGACTTGGGACGTCCGGACTGCGACGTGAGACTCACTCCCTTGCCCTGTCTGGACTCATGACTGCGAAGCCTGCCTCGGTTGCTCTCACGGTCATGATGCGGCGGCCGGGTTGGATTGCGGGGCGGGGGTCGGTCACGTCTCGGCCCATGGAGCGCCAGCGAAGGGCTACGACTTCGAGCGGTTCGTCGGTCACCAATGCCGCGCCGTAGATCGCCGGCGCTCGTACGGGTGATTCGATCACCTCGAGCAGCGGTCCCACCCGGAAGAAGGCCGTTGGTCGTCCTCGCACGTCCATCCGCAGTCGCGGGGACAGTTCCGCGCCGGCGAGCACGTCGATGGCATCGTTGAGGTCCGGAACCAACAGCACCACATGGTCGAGATCCCACCCCTCCTGCTCGGTCCCGTCAACCGGCTCGAGCACCTCGACGTCGAACCCGGGCACCGCCCCATCCCACGACCAACCGATCGACCCGGTGGACAGCACCGTCGTCCGAGTCTGCAGCGGGTTCGGTAGATCGAACTCGTCCCATGGCAGCGGGAGACGGAGATGGGTCAGCGTCGGCATGCGCCGAGTCTCAAGTCTCGA